>JAMQPJ010000456.1 GCA_023717585.1 Thermoanaerobaculia bacterium | reverse complement strand
TGAGCGCTGAGGGGCTCGCGTCCCCGGTCTCCTCGCGGACGGAGACGGCCGTTCTCACACTCGTCGTCCCCGCCGTTCACGGACGTCCCGTCCCGTCCGCGCCGGCGCTCCGGGAGCCCGCCGACTATGCGCCGCCTTTCTCCGCCGCGCTCCGGATCTACGAAGTTCCCGCTTTCGTGCTGCCCGTGGCGGCCGCTCTCGAGACGCTGCTCGCGCTTCCGGCGGCGCTCCGCGCGCGCCCCCTGCCCGTGTCGGCGGGCGACGATCTCGACTACTGGGCGGAAATCGCGCGCTGGGTGTTCGACCTCCTGCTCCGGCGCCGCGTCGCGCCGGGAACCGACGGCAGTCATCCCCGGTGGCGGCCCGTCCTCGACGATCCCCACGAGAGGGAGCGCCTGCGGCGCCTCGCCGAAGCGATGCCGCCGGTGTCGCGCGCGATCCTGCCGCCGGGCGTGCGCCTCGGACCCGACGGCGCGCTCCCGCCCGCGCGCGGACTGCTCCTCGCGTTCCTCGACGAGGCGGTGGACGCGGCGGCGCGCGACGTCCTCAGGGACGTCCTTCCGGCCGAGCGGCGCCGCGCGGGCGACTCTCCCGAGGCCGAGGTCGTCGCCGCGCTCGCCGCTCCCCCGGCGTGCGCGCTCGAGCCCGGCGTCCTGTCGCGCCTGAAGGAGTGGAGCCTCCCGCTCCTGGATCCCCTGCCCGAGAGCCTGCTGCGCCTCGGAATCCGCGTCGTGCCGCCTTCCGAGGCGGGCGGCCCGTTTTCGCTCGCATACGTCCTCGAGTCCGGAGAAAGCCCCGAGGTCTCACTCCCGGCCGAGGAGATCTGGGCCACGACGGAGGGGTCGTTGCGGAGGCGCGGGCGCCTGTTCACGAACCCGCAGGACACGCTTCTCGCGCGGCTCGGAACGGCCGCGGCACTCTCGCGCCCGGTCGCGCGGAGTCTCGAGGAGCGGCATCCCACGGGCGTCCTCCTGTCGCCGGACGAAGCATGGCGCTTCCTGGCCGACGAGGCACCGCTTCTCGGGGAGGCCGGAATCGCCGTACGCCTCCCCGGAGGCGGCAGTCTCGCGCGGGTCGCGCTCAAGCTCATGGTGCGCGCGCCGGGACAAGGCGAAGCCGACGCGTCCGTCGTGCGCTTCGGCCTCGACGCCCTCGTCGACTTCGATTGGCGCGTGGCCGTGGGCGATGCGCTCCTCTCCCCCCTCGAGTTCGAGGAGCTTGCCGCCCGGCAGATTCCCCTCGTCGAGATCCGGGGGGAGTGGGTTCTCCTCGACAAGGAGAATCTCGAGAAGGCGCGGCGCCTCCTCGACCGCAGGCCCGGCGGCCGCACGACGCTCGGCGAGCTGCTGCGCCTCGCGGGCGGCCTCGACGGCGAGCGTGACGACGTCCTCGTCGACGCCGTTGGAGGCGAGGGGTGGGTCGGGCGTCTCCTCGATCCGGAGAGCGCGCGGAAGGAGATCGCCGGCTTCACCCCGCCGCGCGGCCTGACGGGCACTCTGCGCCCCTATCAGATGCGCGGCGTCGGATGGCTGCGCTTCCTGCTCTCGCGGGGCCTCGGCGCCTGTCTCGCCGACGACATGGGTCTCGGCAAGACGATCCAGTTCCTCGCCGCGCTTCTCGCCGCGCGCGATGCCGGCGAGCGCATCGGCCCGTCCCTTCTCGTCTGCCCGACGTCCGTCGCCGAGAACTGGGTCCGGGAGGCCGAGCGCTTCGCCCCGCAGCTCCGGGTCGTCGTGCATCACGGCGCGGGGCGCGCGAGCGGAGAGGCGTTCTCACGGCTCCTGACCGAGGTGGACCTGCTCGTCACGACGTACGCCCTCGTGCACCGGGACCGCGCTCTCCTGTCCGGTATCACATGGGAATACCTCGCGCTCGACGAGGCGCAGAACGTCAAGAACCCGGCCGCCGCGCAGT
>JAMQPJ010000428.1 GCA_023717585.1 Thermoanaerobaculia bacterium | reverse complement strand
GCGCGCGCCAGCTCGCGCGCCGCGAACGCGGCGTCCCGGTCGAGGTCGAAGGCGACGACGCGCGCCGCGCCCTCCAGCGTCGCGACGAACGCGAGCGTCCCGGTCCCGCAGCCCACGTCCAGAACGCGTGCTCCTGCGAGGTCCTCGGCGAGCAGCAGCCCCACCGCAAGGCGCGTGGACTCGTGCGAGCCGGTGCCGAACGCGCGGACGGCGGGAAGGAAGAGCCGGCGGACGCCGGGAGGCGGGACCGTCGCGAGGTCCCCGTCGTGCGGGTCGAGGAGATAGCGCTCGACGAGGACGGATCGCCTCAATGCTGCCGATGCGCTCACCCAGTCGGTGAATTCTTCTTTGAAGGTGAGAAGGCCGGAAGCGCCGATCGCTGCGAGCGAAGCCAGCGCAGCCGACACGTCTGCAGAATCGACCCAGACCAGGACGCCGCCGTCAGGCGCGGCCACAGACGAAAACTCCAGCCCCCCTAAACCTTCTAAGAAATCCTCGTTCTCTTCGAACGCGGCTGCCTGGGTCGGCGAGATTTCTATGCGAACCGCTTGTCTCATGCACCGAGGAGAACCGGGGGGAACACTCCATGTCGCGTTCCCCCGGCGCCCCCTCCTGCCTACTGCCCAAGAAAGTCTTTCAGCCGATCGAAGAATCCCTTTTCGTCTTTCGTCGGGGTTCCCGACTCCGATCCGAAGGCCTCCACGAGCTTCTCGACGGCCTCTTTCTGCGCATGCGTCATCTTCTTCGGCACGCGGACTGTGAGGAGAACGTGCTGGTCGCCCCTGCCGCGGCCGTCGAGACGAGGAATCCCCTTGCCCTTGAGCGTGAAGACGCGGCCCGCCGCGGTGCCGGAAGGCACGTCGAACGTGGCCTCGCCGTGGAGGGTCGGGACGCGGAGCGTGCCCCCGAGCGCCGCGACGTGGAAGGGAACGGCCCAGGCGAGCACGACGTCGAAGCCGTCACGCCGGAACTGCTCGTGCGGCGCCACCGATATGAAGACGTAGAGATCGCCGGGCCGCCCGTCCCGCCGGCCCGCGTTTCCCTCGCCCGTGAGGCGCAGCCGCGCGCCGTCGTCCACGCCGGGCGGGATCGCCACCGTCAGCGTTCGCGCGCGGCGCGTGCGACCGTCGCTGCGACAGTCGGGGCACGGGTCCTTGATGCGCTCGCCCGAACCTTCGCAGTCGGGGCACGGACGCGCCACCGCGAAGAAGCCCTGCCGGTACTGCACGCGGCCCTGGCCCCGGCATGTCGGGCAGGTCAGCGGCGCGGCCCCGCCACGCCCGCCGCGGCCCCGGCAGGCGTCGCAGCGCTCGTAGCGCTCGATCGGGACCGAGACCTCCGAACCGAAGGCCGCGTCCTCGAAGGAGAGCGTCACCTCGGCTCTCAAGTCCTCGCCCGTGCGGCGGGATGCGCGCGTGTCGCCGCCGGACGCGAAACCGAACAGGTCGCCGAGGATGTCGGCGAAGTCCACGAACTGGGTCGGGTCGAAGCCGGTTCCGCCGCCCGCGCCGCGCACGCCCTCGACTCCGAAGCGGTCGAAGCGGGCACGCTTGTCGGGATCGGAGAGGACCGAGTAGGCCTCCGCGGCCTGCTTGAACTTCTCTTCGGCGTGCTTGTCTCCCGGGTTCTTGTCGGGATGATGCCGCATCGCCGCCTTTCGGTAGGCGCCTTTGAGCTCTTCGGGGGACGCGTTTCGTCCCACACCGAGAACTTCGTAGTAATCGCGAACGGATGTGCTCACTGTCGTTGTGCCGAAACCGACGTCAGGCCGGTTTCTCCGCGCCGTCGCCCCGGCGCTCCTTGGACTCCGGCTTGTAGAGCATCGCCTGCGTGAGGATGCGCGAAACGCCCTTCATGTCGATCATCGCGTCGTCGATCGGCCCCCGCTCCTCCCCGGTCAGGACCTCGCGCGCGTTCTCGAGCGTGCGCTGGACGCGGTCCTTCTCGTCGGGCTGCAGGAGGTTGCCGAACTCGCGGAAAATGCGGTCGTTTCCGCCGATCATCCCTTCGAGCTTGTTCTTGAGCTGGCGCAGCTCCTTGCGCTTCGTGTCCGCCGCCTTGTTCGCGGTCGCCTCCTCGATGATCTTCTCGATCTCCGTCTGCGAGAGGCCGCCCGCCGGATTGATCTGGAGCCCCTGCGCCTTGCCCGTCGCCAGGTCCTTCGCCGAGACGTTCACGATTCCCGACGAGTCGATCGCGAAGGTGACCTCGATCTGGGGCACGCCCTTCGCCGCCGCGGGAATGCCGACGAGCTGGAATTTGCCGAGGGACTTGTTCTCCTTGGCGATGTCGCGCTCGCCCTGCAGGACGTGGATCTCGACGGTCGTCTGGTTGTCGGCCACGGTCGTGAAGATCTGGGTGTTCTTCGTCGGGATCGTCGAGTTGCGTTCAATGAGCTTGACGAAGATGCCGCCGTGCGTCTCGAGGCCGAGCGACAGCGGCGTGACGTCGAGGAGGACGAGGTCCTTGATGTCGCCCCGCAGGACGCCCGCCTGGATCGCGGCGCCCACGGCGACCACCTCGTCCGGGTTGATGGACCGGTTCGGCGGCTTTCCGAAGATCGTCTCGACCATCTGCTGGACCTTCGGGGTTCGCGTCTGGCCGCCGACGAGGATGATCGTGTCGACCTGATCGGGTTTGAGGCCGGCCGCCTCGAGCGCGTTCCGGCACGGGCCCTCGGTCCGCTGGATGAGCTCGGCCGCGAGCGCCTCGAACGTGTCGCGCGTCAGGAGCTTGTTGATGTGCTTCGGGCCCGAGGCGTCGGACGCGATGAACGGGAGCGCGACCATCGTCTCGAGCGCGGTCGACAGTTCGCACTTCGCCTTCTCGGCGGCCTCCTTGAGCCGCTGGAGCGCGAGGCGGTCCTGCCTCAGGTCGATGCCGGTCTGCGTCAGGAATTCGGCGAGAAGCCAGTCCATGATCGCCCGGTCGAAGTCCTCTCCTCCGAGGAACGTATCCCCCGAGGTCGCGAGCACCTCGAACATGCCGTTGTCGATCCGGAGGATCGAGATGTCGAACGTGCCGCCCCCGAGGTCGTAGACGGCGATCGTCTCCTGCTTCCGGTTCTTCTCGAGCCCGTACGCCAGCGCGGCCGCCGTGGGCTCGTTGATGATGCGCAGCACCTCGAGGCCCGCGATGCGGCCCGCGTCGCGCGTGGCCTGCCGCTGCGAGTCGTCGAAGTACGCCGGAACCGTGATGATCGCTTCCTTGATCTCTTCTCCGAGCGCTTCTTCGCAGAATTCCTTGATTTCACGCAGCGTGAACGAGGAGATCTCCTCGGGCGAATAGTCCCGGTCGCGGACGCGGATCTTCACGTCGCCGTTCGGAGCCTCGACGAGCGCATAGGAGAGATGCTCGCGTGCGTGCTTGACGTTCGCATCCGACATCTTGCGACCGATGAGTCGCTTGACGGCGTAGATCGTCTGCGTCGGATTCGTGATCGCCTGGCGCTTCGCGATCTGGCCGACGAGCCGCTCGCCGTCCTCGGTGAAACCGACGATGGAGGGCGTGGTCCGCGCCCCTTCGCGATTCGGAACGACCTGAGGAGAACCGACCTCGACGACGGCGACGCACGAGTTCGTCGTCCCGAGATCGATGCCGAGAACCTTACCCAATGGGCGCCTCCTCGTTCATTTCTTCGCGTCCCCGACCGCCGGGCCTGCCGCGACTTTCACGCGGGCGGGACGGAGCAGGCGGTCGTGAAGCAGGTACCCCTTCTGGAGAACCTCGAGAATCGTCCCGGGCGCGGCCGTTTCCGTCACCTCGCGAACGACGGCCTCGTGAACGTTCGGGTCGAACGAGAGCTCGTGCGCCGGCACCTCGACGACACCGTACCTCTTGAGCGTGTCGGACAGCTGCCGGGCGATCATGTCGATGCCCGCGTGGAACTCGTCTCCCGTGGCGTCGCCACGGTGCTGGAGCGCGCGCTCGAAGTTGTCGACAACGCTCAGGATGTCCGCGAAGACCTCGGCCAGCGCGAACCGGAAGTAGTCCGCCTTGTCCTTCTCGGTGCGGCGTTTCAGGTTGTCGAAATCCGCCGACTTGCGGAGAAGCGCCTCGCGAACGCGGCCCCCGTCCTCTTCGGCCCGGAGCGCGCGCTCGCGCCCCCTGGCGACCTCCTCCTCGAGAACGCCGACACGCGGGTCCGGCGCGGGAGGTTCTCGCGGAGCGGGCGGAGGCGCGGGTTCCGGCGCGGCGACCGCGACGGGCCGCACCCCTTCGACGCGGCGATGCTTCTCCTCGACGGCCTCGATGGCGCGCTCGGCCTCCGCGAGCGCGCGTGCGACGTCGTCGCGGCTCTCGGTTTCGAGGAAGATGATGTCTTCCTCCTCGCGGTGAGGCTTCCTCGGACCGCTCATGCGGTTCCTTCCGTGAGCCGCCGGCTCACGTAGCGCGAAAGCTCGTCCACGAGCGGGACGACCCGTGCGTACTCCATCCGGCGGGGCCCGATCACGCCCAGTGCACCGAGCACGCGGTCGCCCCGGCGATAGGGCGCGGAGACGACGGCGCTGCCGGTTTCGTCCGTGAAGGGGCTCTCCGATCCGATGACGATCGCGAGCCCGTCGGACGTGACGCAATCGGTGAGGAGATTGACGAGACGGGCCTTCTCCTCGAACGCGCGAAACATCCGCCGGAGCGCCTCGAGGTCGTTCCGGAACTCGGGTTTCTCGAGCAGCGACTCGGTTCCTTCCATGTAGACGGCTTCTTCCGGCGGCCGCGACTCGGCAAAGGCCCTGCGCCCGAGCTCGAAAGTCCGCGTGAGCGCGCGGTCCATCCGGACTTTCTCCTCTCCCAGGGACGCGAGAAGGAGGGCGCGGATCTCGCCGAGGCTCTTCCCGGCAAAGTCGATCGTGAGCCGGTTCGAAATGCCGTCCAGCTCCTGCTGCAGGAAGTCGTCCCGGGTCTCGATGAGGCGGCTCTCCACGAGGCCCGTGTCGGAGACCTCGGACACGAGGATCTTGCGCTCGGCCACGCGCGTGAAATGCACGGACGCGAGAACGAAGCTCATCGAGGCCGGGACCGCGACGACGGCCACCTCCCCGGTCAGCCGGGAGAGCACGCGGGAGGTGGCTTTCAGGAAGCGCTCCGTCTCGAACGGCTCGGGGGAAAGCTCCTCGGCGATCCGGGCGCGGTCCCTTTCGCTGGGTTCGCGGGTCGGCATCAACTCGCGGACGAACGTGCGATAACCGAGATCCGTAGGTACGCGGCCCGCCGAAACGTGCGGATGCGTCAGGAAGCCGAGATCCTCGAGGTCGGCCATCGCGTTGCGCAGCGAGGCCGAGGAAAGGCCGAATTTCCCGCCTTTCGTCAGCTGGCGCGACGACACCGGCACGGCGCTCTCGATGTACGCAACGATCACAGACGCGAGAACCTCGCGGGATCGCCCGTCCAAACCCTTGAAATCGTTAGCCATCGCGGCGCAAGGCCCTCCAGCCCCCGCTCGGCTCCGTGACCGGACCGGGAAGCGTCATGATACCAAAGGGATCGGCGCCCGGTGTAACATCGACTGCCCCGCAGGAGGTCGGCAGGACCTTTTTCTTATGGTTTTTTTCAATTACGCGACAATGCAGATGGCCGCGAAGATCGTGTATTACGGTCCGGGCCTCTGTGGAAAGACGACGAATCTCCACGTGATCTACGGGCGGACGGCGCCCACATCGCGCGGGGAGATGGTGTGCCTCGAGACCGAGACGGATCGCACGCTCTTTTTCGACCTGCTTCCGCTGGACGTGGGCGTCATCGGCGGCTTCAAGACTCGCCTCCAGCTGTACACCGTTCCCGGACAGGTCTTCTACAACACGACGCGGAAGCTCGTCCTCAAGGGTGTGGACGGGATCGTCTTCGTCGCCGACTCCCAGCGGCCCATGAAAGACCCGAACGTCGAGAGCCTCCGCAACCTTCGCGAAAACCTCGCCGAGATCGGCGTCTCCCTCGACGCCACGCCGCGCGTCCTCCAGTACAACAAGCGCGATCTCCCGAACATTCTCACGATCGACGAGCTGAACGACGCCCTCAACCCGGACGGGTCCGTCGAGTGGTACGAGTCCTCGGCGACGAACGGCACCGGCGTCTTCGAGACGCTGAAGGCGATTTCGAAACTCACTCTTCGTTCCCTGAAAGGCCGCATGGCCATCGAACAGAGGCGACCCACCGTCGTCGCGAGCGCGCCCACCCCCCCGCCCCAGCCCCTGATGTCGCCGAGCGCCGCGGCTTCCGGCATCGGCGCTGCCATCGACGCGATGGCAATTGAATCGGGGGCCGTGGGATCGGCGGTGGCGACAACGACCGCGTCGAGAAACGACACCTCCGATTCGACGATCTCGCGCCTCAGGCGCTTTCAGGAGACCGCGCGACAGGAATCGCGGGAGGCCGACGCGCGTCTCGCTCCGGCGGTCACCTCGGCCGAGCTTTCCGCCGTGACGTCGGCCGAGCTTCCTGCGGTTACCGCGCCCTTCGACGCCGCCTTCCAGCCGGGCGACGACGCGGGAGGCGAGGTGAGTTTCGCCGAGATCCAGCCCCCCACGGACGAATCGCCAAAGGACACGTCCGCCGGGGTGAAGCACGTCCGGGTGCGTTCGAACGTCGACATCCTCTCGGAGCTCGAGAAACTCCGGAAGGTCGCCACCCAGAGACCGGCGCCGAGCAGCACCCCGAGGAGCCGGAGCGCGGCCGACGTCTCGCTGGACGATCTGCTCGGTTCGACGCGGAACCACCGGAAGGACGTCGCTCAGTCCTTCGATCTCGAGGTCCCGCGCGAAACGCTCGCGAAGACCCGGCACGTCTCGATCGGTCTCTCCTTCGGCGACGATGCGGGAGCGACCCTCGGCGCCGAGAAGCGATTCGACGTGGATTTCGCGGGCCTCAAGGACATCCACAAGCTCCTCCTCTCCCTGAAGTTCCACGTCAAGGCCGAATGAGCCCGGGATCGATTTTGCTTGACCCGAGCGCTGCCGGTCGAGTCCACTCGTCCTCGATGATCACCCTTTCCCGGCTCTCCGGCCGAGCCTCGCAAATCGCCGCCGGCGCTCTCTTCGCCGCCCTTTCGGGCTGTGCGACGGACCCAAGGCACGCGCAGGTGGCCCGTCCGCCCGTCCCCGAAGAGCCTACCTCGACCCAGGCCGCCCGAACGCAGGCCACGGAGCTCTTCTACAGCGGCAAGGCCCTCGCCCTCGCGGGCGAAAGCGACTGTGCGCGCGAGGCCTTCCGGGGCGCCCTCGAGACGTTCCGGGCGGCGGCGCGCCCCGGCAACGCAGCGGATCATGCCTTCGCCGCCGAGCTTTACGACTCGATCGCGCTCTATCGCCCCGCAATCGAGGCCGGCAGCCGCGCTGCCGAGGCCGAGAGGCCGCCCGCCGAGGATCCGCGTGACAGCCTCGTCGCAAGGACTCCGCTTCCCTCTCCCGACGAGATCGAGAAGGCCAAGACGGAAATCGCGTCGGCTCCTGCGGGAATCGGTTTCGACATTCCGGTCGTCGTGAACGACGCCGTGCTCCGCGCCGTCGCCTTCTACCAGTTCCGGACCCCCATGGCATTTGCGGCCGCGCTCAAGCGCAGCGGCCGTTACATGAACCTCATGCGCGGCATCCTCAGGGAGGAGGGCCTTCCCGAGGACCTCGTCTACGTCGCGATGATCGAGTCGGCTTTCAAGCACCAGGCCCACTCCCGGGCGGCCGCCCACGGCTTCTGGCAGTTCATCCCGGGCACGGGCAGGCGGTACGGCCTGAAGCGGAGCGCCTCGCTCGACGAGCGCAGCGATCCCGTGAAATCGACCCGCGCCGCCGCCGCCTATTTCCGGGACCTCTACGAGATGTTCGGGGACTGGCATCTCGCGATGGCGGCCTACGACGCGGGCGAGGGC
>JAMQPJ010000401.1 GCA_023717585.1 Thermoanaerobaculia bacterium | reverse complement strand
CCGTCGCCGCCGAGGTCGCCGGCGGGGTCGACCTTTGGCGCCGCGTGCGCATCCCGAAGTCGGCTCCGGCTCTCGCGACGGTGCTCACAAGCCTCGTGAACCTCGGCTTCGCGCTCGTCCCACTCGGAGCCCTGCTCCTCGTCATGCGGCGCCCCGTCGGGCTCGCGCTCCTGTCCGTCCCCGTCGTCCTCCTCTCCGTGACCCTCTTCGCGTTCGGCGTTTCCCTCGCGATCTCGGCGGCGACGCTTCACTTCGCGGACACGGCGGACGCTTACGGCATCGCGGTCACCGCGTGGATGTACGCGACACCTGTCATCTATCCCTCTTCCATCCTCCCGGAGCGCATCCGGGCCCTGGTCGCCGCGAACCCGATGACGCTCTACGTCGAGGCCTTCCGGCGGCCGTTCTACGAGAACGCATCCGCCGAGCCCGCGACCCTCCTCGCCGGGCTCGGGATCGGAGCCGGCACGCTCCTCGTCGGCTGGCTTCTCTTCACGCGAATGGCCGACGAGGTGCCCTACCGTGGGTGAGCGACCCGAAGCGGAGCCCGCCGTCGTTCTCGACGCCGTCCGCGTCGTGTACCGGGTTCCGCTCGACCGCGGCCTCTCGCTGAAGGAGGCGTTCGTGAAGCGGCGCCGGCGGCGTTTCACCGAGCACGTCGCGCTCGACGGCGTCGACCTCGCGGTGCGCCGGGGCGAGGCCCTCGGGATCGTCGGCGCGAACGGCGCCGGGAAGACGACGCTCCTGAAGGTGGTCGCGCGCGTGCTCCACCCGGCGTCGGGCCGCGTGCGCGTGTCCGGGCGCGTCGCACCGCTCCTCGATCTCGTCGGCACGTTCCACCCCGAGCTGACCGGCCGCGAGAACGCGATGCTCGCGGGTGCGTTCCTCGGCCTCTCGCGGCGCGAGTCCGGCGCGCGCGTTCCCGTGATCGAGGCGTTCGCGGGGATCGGGACGTTCATGGATGCGCCGCTCCGCACCTATTCGAGCGGGATGATCCTGCGGCTCGCCTTCGCGGCCGCGACGAGTGTCGACGCAGACGTCCTCGCGATCGACGAGGCGCTCGCCGTCGGAGACGCCGCGTTCCAGGAGAAG
The DNA here is from genome assembly GCA_023717585.1 of Thermoanaerobaculia bacterium. Classification (GTDB taxonomy): domain Bacteria; phylum Acidobacteriota; class Thermoanaerobaculia; order UBA5066; family UBA5066; genus Fen-183. The sequence goes on along the minus strand of JAMQPJ010000401.1, from coordinate 1,784 downwards.
TGCGCCGCGCGGATGCGGGAATTCCGCGAGCGCGGCGTCACGTTCGTCGTCGTCTCGCACGACGTCCTCCCCCTGGCCGCGATGTGCGACCGCGTCGCGTGGCTCGAAGACGGGCGCCTCCGCGAGCTGGGGCCGTCCCGCGAGGTCGTCGCGCACTATCTCGAGGCCCTCCGCCCGTGACGCTCGCTTCGTGGCGTTCGACGTCAGCGGTTGGGGCGCACGACCCGCGCGGGAGCTCCCCACGCGACGACGTCGTCGGGAAGATCGCGGACGACGACGGATCCCGCGCCGACGACGGTGCGCGCCCCGATGCGGCTGCCGGAGACGACCGTCACGCCGGACGCAACGAGGGTCTCCTCCCCGACGAAACAGCGCGCCCCTACCGTCGCGCCCGGCGAAACGTGAGCGAAGTCGCCGACGCGCGTGTCGTGGTCGATCGACGCCTTCGTGTTCAGGAGAACGCCGCGCCCGAGCTCGGCGCCCGGCGAGACGATCGCGCCCGCCGAAATCATCGTTCCCTCGCCGAGCCGCGCACCGGGCGAGACCCGGGAAAAAGGGTGGCGTGCGGAGACGAGCTCCTCGCGTGCCGCCACGAGACGTTCGGTGATTTCGCGCCTTCGAAGGTTGTTCCCGATCGCGACGACGACGGCGTCGTGCGGAACCCTTCCGATCGAGGCGAGCGGGCCGGCGACGCGGACGCCGAGAACGAGCGCGCCGGCGCGGGCCGGATCGTCGTCGAGGAGCGCGACGACCTCGACATCTTCCCCCGCCTCCCGGGCCCTGAGAAGGACGTCCACCACGATCAGTCCCTGTCCGCCGGCTCCGATGACGACGATCTTCATGCGAGGCGCTGGATTCTAGACGGAGGCCGTGCTCCGGCGGTGTATCGTCGCAAACCGCGTGAGAAGCGTTTCGCTCCGCACTGCGCTTTCTCTGTCCTCTCCGGACATCGGAGACGAGGAGCGTCGCCTCGTGGACGAGGTCCTCCGGTCCGGTCGCCTGTCGATGGGCCCGATGCTCGCGCGGTTCGAGGAGGAGTTCGCGGCGCGCTTCCGCGTCCCTCATGCCGCTGGCGTCTCGAGCGGCACCGCGGGACTCCACCTCGCCGTGATCGCGGCCGGCGTCCGTGAGGGCGACCTCGTGATCACGTCGCCTTTCTCGTTCATCGCTTCCGCAAACGCCATCCTGTACGAGCGCGGGGTTCCCGTCTTCGTCGACATCGATCCCGAGACTCTCGCGCTGGACGAGACCCGTGCTGCGGAGGCGATCGACGCGATCGCCCGCCGCCTTCCGACCCGCGCACGCTGGCTGCCCCGCGCGGCGCGAGACTCCGGCGCCCCGCTTCGTGCCGTCCTTCCCGTACACGTCTTCGGGCGACCCGCCGAGCTCCCGGGAGTCGTCGCGGCGGCTCGTACCCACGGCCTCGCCGTGATCGAGGACGCCTGCGAAGCGATCGGCGCGTCGGCTGACGGCGTTCTCTCCGGGACCGCCGGAGACGCCGGCGTCTTCGCGTTCTATCCGAACAAGCAGATGACGACCGGCGAAGGGGGCATGCTCGTCACGCCCCATCGGACCTGGGACGAGCTCGTCCGAAGCCTGCGCAACCAGGGGCGTTCCGGCGACGCCCGCTGGCTCCACCACGAGCGCCTTGGATACAACTACCGGCTCGACGAGATGAGCGCGGCCCTCGGGCTCGCGCAGCTGAGGCGGCTCGACGCGCTTCTCGAGCGGCGTCGCGTCGTGGCGGCCGCCTACGACGCCCGGGTGATGGCCCTCGTGGGCGT
>JAMQPJ010000376.1 GCA_023717585.1 Thermoanaerobaculia bacterium | reverse complement strand
CCCGCGAAAAGCGAGGGGAATGCTGCGCGCCGCCGTGAAAACGCTGAACCGGAGCGGGGAGTCCTCGGCGATCCTCGACTTTCCGTTCACGCTCAAGCGGATGGACGCCGCGGCGAGCCGGGAGTTCCTCCTCCGTTCGCTCTTCCTCGCCGACTACGGATTCCCGCGCTACAAGACGGGCGAGACCGAGAAGAAGACTCTCGCCGCGATCGCCCTGGAACCCACCGGCGCCTTTGCGAAGACCGAAAGCCGCGAGATCGAGAACGCCGGGGCCGTGGCGCGGGTGGCGCGCCTCGTCCGCGACCTCGGCAACACGCCCTCGAACGACATGCGGCCGCGCGACTTCGCGGACCGCGTTCGGAAGGAAGCGAAAGCCCGGGGCGTCAAGGTGACCGTCCTCGACAAGAAGGCGATTCGCCGGGAGCGTATGGGCGGGCTTCTCGCCGTCAATCGGGGCGCGGTGGAAGAGCCGCGCGTCGTCGTGCTCGAGTACAGGGGCGGCCGGAAGGGCGAAGCGCCCGTGGCGCTCGTCGGAAAGGGCGTCACGTTCGACTCCGGCGGCATCTCGATCAAGCCGGCCGACAAGATGGGCGAAATGAAGTGGGACATGATGGGCGCCGCGACAGCGATGGGCGTCGTCCTCGCGGCCGCGGATCTCCGCCTCGGGGTGAACCTCGTCGCGGTGGCCGCCCTCACCGAAAACCTGCCCTCCGGCTCGGCGTACAAGCCGGGCGACATCGTCCGTTTCCGGAACGGCAAGACCGCCGAGATCGACAACACGGACGCCGAGGGGCGGGTCATTCTGGCGGACGCGCTCGACTACGCCGCCGAATGGAAACCCGCCGTGATCCTCGACTACGCGACGCTCACGGGCGCCGCGCTCGTGGCCCTGGGGCTCGAGGCGGCCATCGTGTTCACGGACCACGACGCCCTCGCGAAGGAGCTCGTGAGCGCCGGCGAGACGACCGACGAGCGCCTCTGGCGCCTGCCGATGTGGGAGGAGTACAAGGAGAACATCCGCTCCGAATGGGCGGACATGAAGAACACCGGCGGCCGCTGGGGCGGCTCGATAAACGGCGCCATGTTCCTCAAGGAATTCGTCGACCCCAAGACGCCCTGGGCGCACCTCGACATCGCCGGCACGGCGTACTACGACCGCGACTACGCCGGCTATCCCGTCGGCGCCACGTCCTTCGGACTGGGCCTGACGCTCCGCTGGCTGCGAGGGAGACAGGCCGGCGCGGGCGGCGGGCGTCGCGGCCGCTGATTCGTGCTCACGTCCCTTCGAGTCCGTGACCTCGCGGTCCTCGAGGACGTCGAGGTGGCGTTCGCCGAAGGCCTGACCGTTCTGACCGGAGAGACGGGTGCCGGCAAGTCGCTCGTCGTGGACGCGCTGACGCTTCTCACGGGTGGACGGGCCGATCCCGCGCTCGTTCGGGCAGGCGCCGAGCGGCTCGTCGTGGAGGGCGCCTTCGACTGCGACGATGAGGAAGCCCGCGCGATTCTGACGGATGCCGGCTTCCTCGAGGGTGGGGGCCGCGGGGCGTTCGAGGTCGTCGTGCGGCGCGAGGTCGCGCCGGGAGGCAAGGGCCGGCTTCTCGTGAACGGCTCTCCGGCAGCCCTGAAGACGCTGCAGGAAATCGCGCCGCACCTTCTCGTCCTCCACGGACAGGCGGAGGCGCGGGAGCTTCTCGACCCCGACGCGCCGCGCCGCCTTCTGGACCGGTACGCGGGCCTCGACGACAAATCCGCGGCGACGGTCGCGCTCTTCCGTGAGTGGCGCGCGCGCGAGGGG
>JAMQPJ010000350.1 GCA_023717585.1 Thermoanaerobaculia bacterium | reverse complement strand
GAAGAACACCGGCGTGGATCCCGCCAACAAGATCGAGACCTTTACGGGCGGCATCCACTACCTCGTCAAGGGCAAGAACATGAACCTGAAGCTCAACTACCTGAACGTCAAGGAAAACAACCGCACCGTCACGCTCAACGGCGTGACGACGCCGGAGGACTCGTACAGCCAGTTCGTCCTCGCGGCCCAGGTTGCCTTCTAGCCGCGCACCCGCGGCGCGTCTCGCAAACGCACCGCTCTCCTCCTCAGCCCCCGGGGCATCCGGGGGCTCTTTTTTTTGGACCCGGCTGGGTCCGGAAGCCGTCGCTAGGGGCGGACCGGCGCGATCGCCGGGGAGCTCTTCCTGCGGAAGTGCTCGATCTTGCGCTTTTGATGGCGGGCAAGGAGCTCGGGATCCCGCTCGGGGATCCTGACTTCCTGTGCGTGCGTGCAGGCCGTGCAAATGCGCGTGACCGAGTCGGGAGGCGGTTTCAGGAGGCTCACGACCATCTGGTTGGAAACCCCACATTCCGCGCAGGTCCAAAGCTGAAGCATTGGTTTTCGACCTCCGCGCGGGCGTCTATCACACCGGCGTGCGATCTACGTGAAGGCCTCGGAGCGCTGCGCCCCGAACAGCTTCTTCACACGATCCTCATGTCGCGCGGCGATCGTATTGGCTCTTCGATTCGAGAGGAGCGGAAGCATGGCAGGAACGATCGAGCTGTTTCGAAGCGCCGACGAGACCGAAACCCATACCGCCGGTCAGACGATCTTCGAGGAGGGGAGCCGAGGCGAGGTGATGTACGCGGTGCAGAAGGGGGAGGTCGACCTCCTCGTGCACGGGAAAATCGTCGAGACAGTGCCTTCCGGCGGCATCTTCGGCGAGATGGCGCTTCTCGACGCGCGGGAGCGCAGCGCCACGGCCGTGGCGAAGACCGACTGTCGCCTCGCGCCCGTTTCGCAGATGCGCTTCAATTTCCTCGTTCAGCAGACCCCCATGTTCGCGCTGCAGGTCATGCGCATCATGGCCGACCGTTTGAGGCGGATGGACGAGAGCGCCTGACGGCGCGCGCCGGTCGCACCAGGCGCATGATCGAGGCGTGAGCGACGCCGAGAAGAACTACGAGCTCCTCGAGGGCCGCGACGGCGTGCCGGTGAAGGCCTGGGTGAAGGGCGTGCCGTTCGAGGAGGAGGCGAAGAAGCAGCTCCTGAACGTGGCGCGGCTGCCGTTCGTGTATCGCTGGGTGGCGGCGATGCCGGACGTGCACCTCGGCATCGGCGCGACGGTCGGGTGTGTGATCCCGACCGTAGGGGCGATCATCCCCGCGGCCGTCGGCGTGGACATCGGCTGCGGAATGATGGCGACGCTCACGACGCTCCAGGCGAGCGACCTCCCCGACGATCTCAAGGGGATCCGGAGCGCGATCGAGCGCGCGGTGCCGCACGGCCGGACGAACAAGGGCGGGCGCGGGGACCGCGGGGCCTGGGGAGACGCGCCGGACCCGGTGGCCGAAGCCTGGGCGCGCCTCGAGCCGGCCTACCGCCGCCTTCTCGACCGCCATCCATCGCTCGACCGCGGCGCGCCCCCCGCGCAGCAGCTCGGCACGCTCGGCTCCGGAAACCACTTCATCGAGGTCTGTCTCGACGACAAGGCCCGCGTGTGGTTTCTTCTCCACAGCGGCTCGCGGGGCGTGGGCAACCGCATCGGGACGCAGTTCATCGAGATCGCGAAGGAAGACATGAGAAAGGCCGGCGTGGACCTGCCCGACCGCGACCTTGCGTACCTGCCCGAAGGCACGTCGCGCTTCCGCGACTACGTGGAAGGCGTCGGCTGGGCGCAGACGTATGCCGCCACGAACCGCGTCCTCATGATGGAGCGCATCGTCGAGGCCGTGGGTTCCTCCGGCGACGTGCCGCCTTTCACGGTGGGCGAGACTGTCGTGAACTGCCACCACAACTACGTCGCGAAGGAGCGCCACTTCGGGCGTGAGGTCTTCGTGACGCGCAAGGGAGCCGTGCGCGCGGGAAAGGGCGAGCTCGGCATCGTCCCCGGCAGCATGGGCGCGCGCTCGTACATCGTGCGCGGCCTCGGGAACCCCGAGAGCTTCGAGAGCTGCTCGCACGGCGCCGGGCGGAGGATGTCCCGCGGCGAGGCCAAGCGGCGCTTCACGGTGAAAGACCACGAGGAGGCCACACGCGGCGTGGAATGCCGCAAGGACTCAGGGGTCATCGACGAGACGCCCGCCGCGTACAAGTCCATCGACGCCGTGATGGCCGCGCAGCGCGATCTCGCCGAGCCCGTTGAGACGCTCCGGCAGGTCGTCTGCGTCAAGGGCTGACACGAGGGGGTGTCCTCCGAGGAGCCATGGCCGAGAAACCGGCGGATCGGCTTCCTCTCGAGGATCGAGAGCTAGAATCCATTTCGTCATGAATCCAACGATCGCGCGGGCTCTCAGCATGCTGGCGCGCGAGCCATCCGCTTCCGTCCGGGCGCTGGACGGGTTCGTGGATTCGCTGCTCCAGACGTTCGAGAACTGCCGCCCCGGTCTGAACGACCAGCTTCTCGGAGCAGAAGGCGAGAAGCCGGAGGCGTTTTTTTCGGGCCTCTACGAGAAGGAGATCCCGCGCCTCAAGGACATCATCCGCCGCGAAGAGTCGCTCCTCGACGCCCCCGTCTGCGAGGCGTACTTCCGGCAGGTGGACGACCTGATCCGCAAGGTCGTGATTCCCGCGTACGTGCGCCTCGCCGTCCGGTTCACGCCCCGGGAACGGAACGGCTTCTATCTCTCGCAGGAGCCGTTCCACGGCCTCGAGAGATTCGGATGGGCCGTGGCCGGCGTGGCCGTGGGGGCGCTCGTCATCCTCGCCCCGTTCATTCCGCTCTGGTCCAAGGAGTGGATCATCCCATTCATGCTCGCGGGACTCGTTTTCCCGAACATCCGGCGGTTCCTGATGGTCCGCCAGTACGAAGGAGAGCTGAACCGAGTGGTGACGCGGGCTGACGACGAGATCGCCCGGATCGACTCCCATTACCTGACGGCCGGCGAGCCTTCGGAAACGGCGTCGTTCGCGGTGCCGGGCTCCGCCGCGCGCGCCGCGCAGGCGCAAAAGACGCTGACGGGAAGCTCCTGATGGTGGAAGTCTTCGGGAAAAGGAGCGCCCTCGACGCGCTGAAAGCATCCGTGAGGCGCCTGGGCATTCTGGGCATCCTCGGAATCCTGACCGTGGTCTTTCTCTACACGGCCTGCACGGTCCGAGTCCTGCCAAACGAGCTCGGCGTCGAGCAGCGGAAGTTCGGCTTCAAGGTGGGCATCGTGGAGAAGACGTTCGGGCCGGGCCTTTACGTCGTCGGGCCGGGCATCACGATGCACACGTTCTCGCGGGAGATCCACGTCCTCGAGGCGGCCGGCAGCTCGAGCGAATCCGCCGAGCGCGCGCACCTGCGCGAGAAGGTGCTGGGACGGTCGACGCACCGGATCATCGAGGCGATCAACGTCCAGACGTCCGACGGCTACGCCGTGAGCGCGGACGTCACGCTCCTCTACTCGATCGCAGACCCCGTGAAGGTGGCCCGGGAGTTCGGCTGGGGGACGCTCTACGTCCAGGCGTTCGTCATCAATACCTTCCAGAACGGCGTCCTGACGACGCTCGGCAAGATGAACGCCGAGTCCTTCTACAACGAGGCCATCCGCATCGCCGCCGTCCTCGAGGCGGAGACGACCCTCAAGCAGCGCTTCGCCGAGCGCGGCTTCCGCGTCGAGAAGCTCCTCCTCCGCGGCTATGCCTACGTGCCGAACTACGAGAAGTCGCTCCACGACAAGAAAGTCGCCGTCCAGCTCGCCGAGAAGAACCGGAAGGAAGGCCTCGTCAACGAGGAGAAGGCGAAGCTTCGCAAGATCGAGTCCAAGGGAAACGCGTCCATCACGATCGCCGAGTCCGAGGTGAGCGCGAAGATCTCGAAGATCCGGGCGGAGGCGGAGCTCTACTCCTCTCAAGTGCGCGCAAGAGGCGACAAGGAGATCAACGTCGCCGCCGCCGAGGCCAAGAGGCTGAAGGCCGATGCGCTCAACACCGCGGGGGGACGCTACGTCGTCGCGCTCGAGACCGCGAAGATGTTCGGCAACATCGAAGGCGCGGTCATGACGCCCGAGCAGTACATCGCGTTCATCCGCAACGCCTGGAGCGTGATCGGCGTCAACCCGGGGACCGCCCCGGCCGGAGGAGGAAAGTGAGCGGCACGAGCGGACGAGCGCGGCCCTTCCGCGCATTCGTGGCACTCCTGCTCGCGCTCGCGCTTTCAGGCTGCGGGGCGACCAGCTCCACCGAGGTGGGCGTACGCACCCGCCTCGTCTGGTTCTTCGAGAAGCGTGGAACCCAGGAGATCTACCCGCCGGGCGGCATCTACTTCTTCCTTCCGCTCATCAACAGCTGGAGCACGCTCCCGATCTCCCAGCAGAATCTCCTCATGACGGCGAACGCGACGGAGGGTGACCGGCTCGGCCGGGACGACATCACCTTCAAGACGAAGGACGGCAACAACGTCTATATCGACGTGAACGTCATGTGGCGCATCGATCCGAAAAAGGCCGACTACCTCGTCTCGAAAATCGGGCAATCGGCGCTCGAGGTCAAGGAGCGCCTCGTCAGGCCTCTCTCCCGTTCCGTCATCCGCGACGTGTTCAACGAGATCACGAGCGAGGAGTACTACCAGGTCACCGTCAAGAACCGGATGGCGGCCAACGCGAAGGACCAGCTCTCGAAGGAGCTCGAGGCGTTCGGCGTCCTCATCGACCAACTCCAGGTCCAGCAGCACCGGTTCGACAAGGAATACCAGGACGCCATCAACGCGCAGAAGCAGGCCGAAGCCGATGTCCAGACGCTCGTGGAGCAGCAGAAGAACATGGCCGTCCAGAAGCAGAGCGAGCTGGAGGGCAAGCGCTCCGAATGGAACAAGCGCCTCGAGGACGCCCTCGGCGAGGCCGGGCGCATCCGGAACGAGGCGGACGGCTATTACCAGACGAAGACGAACCTGGCGAAGGCCACGATCGCCGTCGCTCAGGCCGAGGCCGAGGGGGTGCGCAAGGAAGCGGAGGCGCTCTCGAAGCTCGGCGGGGACGCCTACGTGAAGATGCAGGTCGCGAGGCAGTTCGCGCAGAAGAAGATTCTCATCGTGCCCGGCTCGAATGTCTCGACGATGAACGTGAACGACATGGTGAGCTACCTGCTCGGCAAGGCTCCTGCCCCGCCCGCGGTCGAGGCGGCACCCGCACCCGAGCCGAAGCGCTGAATCCGCGCAGCTGTGACGCGCGAGAGGAAGACCGCGTAAGAGGACCGGTGGGAAGGGTGCCCGGGCGTCAAGCCGCGGCAGGCAGGGCGTGCCGCGACGGCAGGAGGAGCGTCCCCGGGCCGAGGCGGGCGCGATGGCCCTGCCAGTCCACCTCGCGCGAGACGTAAGGCACGAGCTGCGTCGCGAGCTGGAGGACGTCCTTCACGGGGAGGAGCAGGAGCTGCCCGGGCGTCAGGTCCGAACGTGTCGCCCGAGCGAGGACGAATCCCTGCGCGAGGCGAAGAAGAAGGATGGCGCCCGCGGCGGCGAACGGCAGAGGCGGGAGGCCGGAGGGCCCGACAGCCGCGCCGCCGCAGGCGAGGAGGGAAACCGGAAGCGGATTGAGGAGGAATTCACTCGTGTAGGTCAGCTTCGAGAACGAATAGCGGATCTTTCCCCAACGCGCCTGGCGGTCGAGCGCCTTGGCGAGCGGGCGGGTAGCCGACACGTTTCGAACCACGACGTTCGAAAGCGCGATCCGATATCCGGCCGCCTTCACCGCGCAGCCGATGGCCTGGTCCTCGGCGAGGACGTCCGTGAACGCCGCGAACCCCCCGATGGCGTCGTGAGCGGCGCGGGTCAGCGCCATGGACTTGCCCACGACGCAGGCCACGCCCCCGGCCTCGGCGAGAACCGTGCCGGGCAGAACGAAGGTCAGGAGATGGAGACTTTCGATGACCGCGCCGAAGGAGCGCGCGTGAAGGCCCGTAAAGGCGTTCGAGACGCAGCCGACGGACGGATCGTCGAACGAGGCGAGGGTGCGGGCGACATCGCCGGGCTCGATTCGGACGTTCGAGTCGGAGACGAACAGGATCTCGCCGCGCGCGACGCGCGCTGCCGCGACGAGCCGTTCGACTTTGGGATTCGAGAGGAGGGCTCCGCTGCCGCCGCCCACGACGAGGCGGAAGGGCGCCTCGGGGAAGCGTTCCATCGCGCGGCGCGCGACGGCGACCGCGGGATCGCTCTCGCGCTCGGCCGAGAGGACGACTTCGTACGCGACGCCCGTCACGCGCGCGAACGACGCGAGGTTCTCCTCGAGACCGTCGTCAAGCCCGGAGAGCGGCTTGAGGATCGAGACGCGGGGCGACATCGTGGTGGAAACGCCCGGCCGGGAAACGCTCGTGGCCGGCTCGCGCCGGCCCCCGGCGAAAGGGCGGCGTCTCCGAAGGAACCGGACGACGAGACCCGTCTGAACCGTCGTCAGAACGGCTCCGGCGGCGGCCAGAGCGAGAAGCACGGTCGTGAGAGTCATCGTCTTTGCCTCAAATCCTTCTCACGCCGCCGCCGGCTCCACGAAGCCGGGCACGATCGTGCAGGGGCGGAACGGCTCCGTTTCATCCGGGACGCGGGCCGCGGCCGGGAAGGGGTCCGGAAAACGGGTGACGCCGAGGCCCTTTCCCGCGCGGAGCGAGGCGAGGACGGCGCCCGGCGTTTTCTCGCAGTTCATGAGGGTTTTCCAGGCGTAGAGATGCGGGCGATCGTGGAAATCGCTGCTGCCGACGTAAGGGAGGCGCGCGCGGGAGACCTGGGGGAAGAGATCCCAGCGGCAGGCGAGCTCCCAGAGGTCGACGAGCTTCGCGATCTCCTTGCGGCGGTCCCAGAGGTAGAACGTGTTCGCGAACCAGTCGGACTGCTCGTTCGGATGGCAGGCCACGGTCACGGCTCCGGCCTCGTGGGCCCGCGTGAGCATCTCTTCGACGGGGCCGTTCGCGGAGACGAAGCGCTCGAGGCCGAGCGCGAGAGCGTGGGCCGAGCGCCTTCCCGTGAGCGCGTTGCGCGTGAGCTCGCAGCCGGCGAGGACGATCATGCGGTACGTGTCCCAGGCGCGCCGCGCCTCGCGCTCGATCTCAGCGCGATAGGCGTCGAAGTTGTCTTTCGTGACGGAGAGCCGGCAGCCGTGGGCGATCTTCCCGAGGAGGGAATCGGAGTTGACGACGTGATCGGTGATTGCGATTGCGTCGTGGCGGGAGCGCCCGAACAGGTCCACGATCTCGGGAATCGACAGGCGCCCGTCCGACCAGGTGGAGTGCACGTGGAAGTCGGCCAGCAGCATGTATCTCCTCCTGCCCGTAAAAGATGGGCCCGGAGGGTGCGGGGGGCTTGAACCGGCTGTTCAGCCCGTGTTAAATGTGCACAGATTTCTGTGCAGGGGATTGCGGCATCGCATAGCCCAGGAAGGACTTGCCCAGCTCGCGAAACACTTCGCTGGAGGGTCTCGGGTGCCGCTCGAAAGTGGCCGGATCGACCGAGAAGAGGCCGAATTTCGGGCCGTAACCGTCGAGCCATTCGAAGTTGTCGAGGAGCGACCAGTGGAGGTAGCCCGCGACATCGACCCCCTCGGCCTCGGCCGCCGCGAGCGCGGCGAGGTGGGAACGCAGAAACTCCGGCCGGAGCGCGTCCCGGCCGT
>JAMQPJ010000344.1 GCA_023717585.1 Thermoanaerobaculia bacterium | reverse complement strand
CCGCAGACGGCAACGCGGTCTCGCTCCAGCGCGGCGTCCACAAAGCGCACGACGTCCCGCGTGCCCCGGAAAAAGTCGATCCAGACCGAGGAGTCGACGAGGATGTCGCTCACAAAGGCCGCTGGCGCGACTTCCGGAGATCGATCTTCATGTCCACGTGGCCCGCGAGCCGGCGCAGGTCATCCCGTTTCGCCTTTCGCAGGAGCTCGTTCAGGCCGGCCACGACTGTCTCGCGCTTCGTCGAAAGTCGGGCCGCCTTGCGCGCTTCTTCGAGGAGCTCTTCAGGGATCTCGAGTGTCGTCCTCATGCATAAAGCATAGAGAATCGATGCATCATATGCAACGAGGGAAAGATGAGAACCCGCGGCCGTGCACCGCTCGATCATTTCCGGCGGCCAATGGAATACTCTCGCGGCATGCGGATCGCAGTCCTCGGAGCAGGCGGGGTCGGGGGTTACTACGGCGGCGCTCTCGCCCGCGCCGGTCACGCCGTCGCGCTGCTGGCGCGGGGCGCGCATCTGGACGCGCTGAAGACCCGTGGCCTCGAAGTCCGGACTCCGGACGAGCGATTCACCGTCGCGGTTCAGGCCTCCGACGACGCGAAGACGTTCGGGGAGTGTGACGTCGCGATCGTGGCCGTGAAGACCTACTCGCTCATGGAGGTCGCGCCGGCGGCCCGCCTTCTCGCGGCTTCGGGCGCCGCGGTGTTGCCGTTTCTCAACGGCGTCGAGGCGATGGATCGGCTCGTAGAAGCCGGCGTGCCCGAGAGCCAGGTCCTCGGAGGCCTGACTCAGGTCAGTGTCCTCAAGGTCGGGCCCGGCGTTGTCGAGAGGAAGAGTCCGTTCCAGAAAGTGGCCGTCGGAGAGCGAAGGGGTGCGCCGTCCGAGCGGGTCCGGCTCATCGTCGAAGCCTTTCAGCAGGCCGGGGCAGAGGCGCGCGTCTCCGAAGACATCCTGGCAGACCTGTGGCGGAAGTTCGCGTTCATCACGTCCACCGCGGCAGCCTGCGGGTTGTCGCGCGCGCCCCTCGGAGCGGTGCGCGACGCACTCTACGGCAGGCTCCTCCTCGAGCGGGCCGTGAAGGAGGTGCTGGCCGTGGCCCGCGCCCGCGGCCTCTCGCTCGAAGACGACGAGGCGTCGAAGATCCTCTCCTTCATTGACTCGATAGGTCCGGCGATAAAACCCAGCTTCCTCGTCGATCTGGAAAAAGGCGGACCCACGGAGCTGGACGACCTGAGCGGAGCCGTCTCCCGCCTTGGGCGCGAGGCCGGCGTGGAGACGCCCGTGCACGACACCGCCACGGCAGCTCTTTCGGCTGCCGCCAAGGGCCGGTGAGGCACGCCTCGCGCCTTACGCCGCCTGGATCGGGTTTCTCAATGTGCCGATGCCTTCGATCTCCGACTCGAGCACGTCCCCAGGCCTGAGATATTCCGGCGGCTTGCGCGCGTGCCCGATGCCGGGCGGCGTGCCCGTCGCGAGGATGTCGCCGGGCTCGAGCGTCAGGCCGAGCGAAAGCTCGGCGAGGAGACGCGGCACCTTGAAGTACATCCGGCTCGTGTTCCCGTCCTGCTTCACGACGCCGTTGACGCGCGAGACGAGGCGGCGGGAAGACCAGTCGAAAGAGTCTGCCGTGACGATCCAGGGCCCCATTGGCGCGTGCCCGTCCAGGCTTTTGCCCTTCCACCATTGGCCGCCGTGCTTTCTCTGCTGGATGTCGCGGGCGGTCGTGTCGTTCAGGACGCAGAACCCGAAGACGTGGCCCATCGCCTCTTCCTCGGAAAGATTCTTCCCGCGCCGGCCGACGATGACCGCGAGCTCGACTTCCCAGTCGATGGCCGTCGACACGCGCGGGTCGTACGGGATCGGGTCGTACGGGCCGTTGACGGCGTTCGTTCCCTTCGTGAAGAAGACGGGATGCTCGGGTAGCGTCTGGCCCGAATCCCTCAGCGACTTCCCTTCCTCGAAGTGCTCGACGTAGTTCCAGCCGACGCAGTGGACGTTCCGGCGCGGGACCGGAATCGGCGCCGTGAGGTGCACGTCCCCGACGCGCGGCCCGGCGTTCTCGGAGCCGTCCACGAGCGATCCGACCTCGACCAGCGCCTTACTCCCGGCCGCGATCAGCGACAGCATGTCGGCGGGGTCGAACGAGAGAGGGATGTTTCGCCGGCGCGCATCCGCTCC
>JAMQPJ010000322.1 GCA_023717585.1 Thermoanaerobaculia bacterium | reverse complement strand
CGTGTTCGACCGCGTTCTCGCCGTCAACCTGCGCGGGCCGTTCCGCATGTCACGCGCCGTCCTGCCCGGGATGAAGTCGCGGAAGCGCGGGCACATCGTGAACATCGCCTCGACCGCGGGCCGCCGCGGGTTTGCCGGCGGCGGCGCGTATTGCGCGTCGAAGTTCGGCCTCGCGGGCCTTTCCGAGGTCCTGCTGTACGAGGTGCGGACGTCGAACGTGCGCGTCACCTGCGTCTACCCCTCGACCGTGAGCACCGATCTCATGAAGAAGTCCGGACTCCCCTTCGAGCCCGAACGCGCGATCCAGCCGGAAGACGTGGCGAAGGCGGTCGTCTCCCTCGTCGCGACCGACGATCGCGCACTGACGAAGAGCCTCGAGATCTGGCAGACGAACCCGTGACGGCCGAGAAGCCGGAAAAAAAGCCGCGCCCGCACACGCCCGCCTCGGCGCCGCACGCGAAGGGCACGTCGCGCCCCCGGCCCCGCCACCATCACGTGGAGGCGCATTTCTCCGGGTCCGAGATCGTCCGCGACGTCGTCCTCGGAATGTCCGACGGGCTCACGGTCCCCTTCGCCCTCGCGGCCGGCCTCTCCGGCGCCGTCGCGAATTCGCGCGTCATTCTGATCGCGGGCGTCGCGGAGCTGGCTGCCGGCGCCATCGCGATGGGCCTCGGCGGCTACCTGGCCGCCAAGAGCGAGGCCGACACCTGGGTGAGCGAGCGGAAGCGCGAGCGCGAGGAGGTCGCCGAGGTCCCGGGCGAGGAGCAGGAGGAGGTCCGCAAGGTCTTCCGGGGGTGGGGCCTCGAGGGAGAAACGCTGGAGAAGGCCACGCACGCCGTCTGCGCGGATCACACGCGCTGGGTCGATTTCATGATGCGCGAGGAGCTGAACCTCATGGAGCCCGATCCGAAGCGCGCGCGCATCTCCGCCTTCACCATCGGAGGCTCGTACGTCGCCGGCGGGGCGATCCCGCTCGCCCCCTATCTCCTCGCGATCCCCGTCACGTCCGCTCTCGCGGTTTCCGTGGGCGTCACGCTGGCCGCGCTCGCCGTCTTCGGCGGCGTGAAAGGGCGCCTGACCGGCCGGCCGCCCGTCGTGGAGGCCCTCCGCACAGTCCTGGTCGGCGCTCTCGCGTCCGGAGCGGCGTACGCGCTGGCGAGGGTGATTTCGGCCTGAGACGCAGCCTCAACGGGTGATCCGTTTGCACCATTGAGCCGGCCCTCCTGCCCCCGCACTCTGGCGCGCACCCGAGGGGACCCTGTAGAGTCGGCCCTCCGTTCGGAGAAGGCGAGGCTACGATGCCGAAACGAGATCTCACCATTGCCATGGTCGGCGCCGGTGGCGACGGAATCGTCACGATGGGCGACATCCTGTCCCAGGCCGGCGCGCGAGACGGGCTGAACATCATCAAGACCGAAGCCTACGGCCCGCAGATCCGGGGAGGCGAGTCCTCGTGCGTGGTGCGGATGAGCCCGGACGCGATCTATGAGCAGGGGGACGCCGCCGACCTCCTCGTCGTCTTCTCCTGGGCCGACTTCGGCCGGTTCAAGGGCGAGGTCCTTCCCGCATCGGACGCCGTCGTCCTCTTCGACGAGGCGGATACCGTCGCGCGCACGAAGGAAGACCTCGGACTCGGCGCCTCTGCGCACTGGATCGCCGTGCCTTTCTCGAAGCTCGCGGGCGACGCGGGCGCCAAAG
>JAMQPJ010000308.1 GCA_023717585.1 Thermoanaerobaculia bacterium | reverse complement strand
CCTTGCGGATCGCGGCTTCCACCTCCGCGAGCGAACGTTCGAGACCGCCGAGCGGTGACGTGAAGAGGCCGATACGCTCGTAAAGGCCCACGATCTCGCGCTCGAACCCGTCGGGGGGACGGAAATAGACGATCTCGACCGGCATCGACCGGTTGATCCGGTCGAGCCGGCCGATGCGCTGTTCCACGGCGGCCGGGTCGCGCGGCAGGTCGAAAAGGACGAGTCGGCGGCAGAACTCGAAGTTGCGTCCCTCGCCGCCCGCCTCGGTCGAGATCAGGATCGACGGTCCGTCCGGCCTCCGGAACTCGGCCACCTCGACGTCTCCGCGCTCGGGCGTGAGCTCCTCGTGAAAGATCGCGACACGCTTGCGGGTCGCGGACTCCAGCCTTTCCTTGAGGGCCGACAGCGTCGTCCGCTCGTGGACGAAGACGAGCGTCTTGGCCGTGCCGAGGGAACGCCAGACCTCGTCCTGTCGCGCGATCCACGCGACGCGCGGATCTGCGGCGTCTTCCTTCTCGTCGCCGGTCAGGCCCGCGGCGGCCGGCGACGTCTCGAGATCCGCCGGCGCGGGCACGCGCGGCTGGAGCCCGCCGATGTCCACGCGCCGCGTCGCGCTCGTGCACGGCGGCAGCGGCTCGCCCCGTTCGAGCGCTTCGAGAAACGCGTCCTCGGACGTGTAGGCGTCGGGCCGGAGCAGTTCGAGGAGCCGGAAAAAGCCGTGGGCGTCCGCCTCGAGTGGCGTCGCGGACAGGAGCAGCACGTGCCGCGCGGCGCGCGCCAGAGGCGCGATCGCGCGATAGGCGTCGCTCCCCGCGTCGCCCTTCGCGCGTTCCAGGCGGTGCGCCTCGTCCACGACGAGGAGCTCGAACCCCGCGGCCTCGGCCTGCTTCGAGAGCGCGGGATCCTCGATGAAGTCCTCGAGCGCCACGATCGTGTGCCGGTGGGCCTCGAACGGGTTGAAGCCTTCGCCGTGGTCCTTCACGACGTCCTCCCGCCTCCTGCGGTCGAGGAGCACGAACGTCTGGTGGAACTTCCGGTACAGCTCGCCCAGCCACTGCACCGTGAGCGTCGCGGGGGCGACGACGAGCGCCCGGTCGGCCCTTTCGGTGCGCAGCAGGCGCGAGAGGATGAGGCAGGCCTCGATCGTCTTGCCGAGGCCCACTTCGTCGGCGAGCAGCCACCGCACCGGGTCCGTTGCCGTGGCTCTTTCGGCGACGTCGAGCTGGTGCGGGTAGAGCGCGATGCGCCCGCCGAGGAACGAGCCGAGGCCGGCCGCCTGCCGGATCTCCGAGAGCCGGAGCCCGTCGAGCCGGTTCCGGAACGCGGCCGCACGATCGGTCTGAAGCGCGGCGAGCCGCTCGACGGGATCGTCGGGGGGCGCCAGCGGCCACAGGAGGACCGGGTCCACCGTGCGACCGTCGGCGAGACGTACTCCGGAAGGGGAGATGGCGGACACGACGACCTCGCGTTCCTCTCCTTCGATGCGCGCCTTCATGCCGACCGCGAGCGGCAGGGCACAGAGGGCCTTGTCGTCGGCCGCGAGCGTCAGGCGGGTCTCGGTCAAAGGAAAGAAAACGACGATGCGGCGCCCGTCCACCGTCTCGACACGCCCCGGCCCGAGGTCGGTATTGAATCTGTGGAAAAGCTTGTCGTTTTCGCGGAAAGCGGGCACGGGGGCGCCCATCGTGCCGCCTGAAGTCGATTCGGGCAAGTGCCGTCGTAAAATAGACAGATGAGGGACCGCTCCTTTTCTCGCGATCTGGCCGAGGAGGCCGAGAAGTTCTTTCGCGGCTCGCCCGAGGAACGGCTCGCGGACGCTCTGCGCGTGGATCCGCTCGCGCTGAACCTCTTCCTGGCGGGCCTTCCCGCGGGGAAGAGTCGCGTGGGGACGGCCAGCGTGCGGCGTTTCATCAAGCAAGCCCAGCGGCCTCGCCCGTCAAGAGCGAAGTCTTAAGGCACAGGACACAGAAGCGTCCCGTGGAGTCGAATCCGCGGCCCCAGGCGGTGCTCCCCTCCCCCTAGGCGAGCGCCTGGTTCAAGTCCGCGATCAGGTCGTCCGGGTGCTCGAGTCCGACCGAAAGCCGGATGAGATCCTGCGGCGTCGGCGAGGTCGCGCCTTCGCTCGAGGCGCGATGCTCGATCAGGCTCTCGACGGCGCCGAGCGACGTGGCGCGCACGAAGAGGCTCGCCTTCGAGACGGCGGCGATCGCCGCCTCGCGGCCCGCCTTCACGTGGAAGGACATCATCCCGCCGAACGCCGACATCTGCCGGGCGGCGACGGCGTGCCCCGGGTGCGACGGCAGGCCCGGGTAGTTCACGCGGGACACCGCCGGGTGCTTCTCCATGGCGCGCGCGACGGCGAACGCATGCGCGCTGTGCGCGGCCACGCGCACAGCCAGAGAGCGCAGACCCCGGAGGACGAGCCACGCGTTGAAAGGCGCGAGAACGGCCCCGAGAATGTGACGCACGTGCATGGCCTTCTCGAAGGTCTCGTCCCGGCGCTTGAAGATCAGCGCGCCTCCGTGCACGTCACTATGGCCGCCGAAGTACTTCGTGACCGAGTGAATCGCCACGTCGGCGCCGAGGTCGAGCGGGCGCTGCAGTGCGGGCGTCGCGGACGTGTTGTCCACGGCGGTGCGCGCTCCCGCGGCGCGGGCGATCTCCGCGATCGCGGCGATATCCGAGACCCGGAGCAGCGGATTCGAGGGCGTTTCCACGAAGACGAGCTTCGTGGCGGGAGTGACCGCCCGCCGGACGGCGGCGAGGTCGTCCATCGCGCAGAAGCTCGCCGTGAGGCCCCAGCGCGGCAGGAACTCCTGCGCGGCGACGCGCCAGCCGTAATAGGCGTCGTCCGGCAGGACGACGTGCGCCCCCGCGGGCAGCGTCTGCAGCAAGGACACTCCGGCCGCCATCCCCGACCCGAAGACGAGCGCGCCGGCGCCTCCCTCGAGCGGGAAGAGCGCGTCCTCGAGGAGCGACTGCATGGGGTGCGACTCGCGGATGTAGGTATGGCCGCCCAGCGGCACCATGTGGGCGTCGCGTTCGAACGTCGTCGAGAGATAGAGGGGGGGCGCCACCGACCCCGTAACGGCCTCCGGTCGCCTCCCGGCGTGCACCGCCAGCGTCTCGAACTTCATCCCAGCGTGCGGAGCGTCGGTCTGTGGCACGATTCCCTCCGTGAAGCTTCGGTCTTTCTTCTTCGCCGCGGCCACTCTGACCGCTTTTCCTCTCGCGGCGCAAGCCCCCGCGCCGTCCAAGCCGGACGTCGGAAAGGGCCTCCAGCTCGAGCGGGAGCGCCTCGCGGCATACCAGTGGCGGCTCCGGACGGAGATGAAGGTGGACGGCGTCCTGCGTGTCGCGCGCACCGAAAACGTCCATCTCGGCCCGAACGGCGAGCTCGTGAAGAAGATCGTCAAGTTCGACAAGGCGATGGCGCCGACGCCCTTCCCGGCGAACGACCCGCGAGCCCGCCTCGCTTCGCCCACGTCGAACACCGAAGAGGACGCCCTCTTCGAACAGGCTCAGTCGCTCATGCAGTACTACGCGCGCCTGTCGCCGGCACGCGTCGCGGCGTGGGCCGAACGGGCCGAGCTGATGCCGCCGGACCCCGATCGCGCAGGCAAGATCCGCCTCCACGGCCGCGGACTCGGGAGGGCGCAGGACGACGCCGTCCTCTACCTCGACCCGAAGACGAAGATCGCGAGCGAGATCGAGGTCAAGACCACCGTCGACCCGCGCATCGTCGACATCGCGTTCCTGAGAGCCACGTTCGAGCCTCTTACCCAGGTGCGGGCCGACGTCCCCGCCGTGTGGGTGCCGAAGAAGATCTTCCTGAACATGAATCGCGGCAAGCGCGCGGTCACGCTCGAGATGGAGACGTCGGACTGGCGGGCCTGGACGGGCTCGTAGACGATCCCCCTCATTCACTCAAGGGCGCGCCGTGACGCAATGCGTGCGCTCAGGAGCGGGCCGTCCGACGAGACCGTGACGATGCTCCGGGAAAAACCCTGACTGGAGAACGCCTGAAGGACGGTTCCGAGATCGTAGGTGTTCATCTGCATGTAGGGAAGCCATGGCGTCCCCCTCAGGATGGAAGCAGCGGCGTGGACGAGTTTCGACCGCGCCCGGAACCAGCGCCCGATGCCGAGAGAACGCGATCCAGACCGGTAGAACGTGACGTCGACGCTGCAGAGTCCCCCCGGGGCGACGAGCGACAGGAGATGGCGGAGGACACGCTTGCCCGACGACGGCGCGACGTGCTGCAGGACGAGGTGCGCGCACACCAGATGAACCGAGGACGGCGGCACGGCGGGAAGGTCACTCAGCGTGAGAAGCTCGACGTTGTCCACGCCGGCGGCAGCGCAGTGCATTCGGGCGCGCGCCAACATGCTGTCCGCGGCGTCGACGGCCAGAACGCGCCTGGCGCGGCGGGCGAGCGGAATCGTGAGACGGCCGACGCCACAGCCGAAATCGAGGACGCGGTCGAGCGGGAGGTCAAAGCCGAGCAGTGACTGTGCGTCCCGAAGGAGATCCCGCACCTCCGTCTCGCCCGATGCGAAGAATTCCTGCAGGCGCTCGGCCGTGACGTTCGCGAGCAGGAAGTCCGGATTCGTGAGGACTGCGAAGTAGGGTTCGAGAGACCCGAGCTCCTGCCACGCGCTGCCTGCATCCACCGAAGGCATCTTCCGGAAGCCGTGAAGGAGCCTTTGAAGCTTGAGCACGAAGGAAGCATAGCGAGCCGGGTGCCAGCGGCGTCGCGCGGCCTCCAGGGCGGCTCCATGGAGCTAGAGAGACGCGACGCCCTCCGGGTTGTTCCGAAGAAGAACGGTCAGCCCCACGAGGACGATCAGCGTCCCGTTCCCCACGAGGACCCACGGCGCCGGCATGAGCGTGGCGAGAAAGCCGGCCGTGAGGTTGCCGAGCGGCATGCCGCCGCGGAAGGCGAGCGAGTAGACGCTCACGACGCGGCCGCGCATCGCGTCGTCGACGTTCTGCTGGACGAGGGTCATGAACATGGCGAAGACGATGACGATCGCCGCGCCCGCGAAAAAGAGGAGCACGTACGAAATCCACGGGACGCGCGAGAGGGCGAAGCCCACCGCGAGCGCCCCGAACGTCATCTGCATCGTCACGGCGAGCGCCCCGCGGCGTTTCACGTGACCGAAGCCGGCCGTGCCGATGGCGCCGCACACGGCGCCGATCCCGAACGCCGCGAGAAGCGCGCTGTATCCCTTCGCGTCCTGCCCGAAGACGTCCTTCGCGAACACGGGCAGGAACGTGACGAGCGGGAACGCGCAGAAGCTCCCAACGAACGACAGGCCAATGAGCCCGCGGAGCCCGCGCGCGTCGCGCACGGCGACGAGGCCCGCTCTGAGGTTCTGAAAGACGCTCCCACTCGCGGCGCCGGTCGGCGCCCCGCGTTTCAACAGGAGGAGGGCGACGATGACCGCGAGGAACGAAAGGCCGTTGAGGCCGAAGCACGCCGCTGCGCCCAGCTTGTAGAACGCGATGCCAGCGAGAACGGGCCCGATGACGCGCGCGAGATTGAACTGGATCGAGTTCAGGGCGACGGCGTTCGGAAGGTCCTCTTTGTCGACGAGCGTCGGCACGAGCGCCTGGTACGCGGGGCCGCCGAAGGACTGCGCGAAGCCCACGACGGCCGCCGCCACGAGGATCATCCAGACCTGGATCTGATCCGTGAAGATGAGGCCCGCGAGGAGGAACGCCGACGACAGCTGGACGACCTGCGAGAGGAGCAGGATCCGGCGGCGGTCCATCCGGTCGGCGAGGACGCCGCCAAAAAGCGAGAAGAGGAGGAACGGCGTCTCCTGGAGGAAGGCCGCGAAGCCCAGCCACGACGCCGAGCCCGTCATCGTCAGGACCAGCCAGTTCTGGGCGACCGTCTGCATCCACGTGCCGACGCTCGACGTGAACGCGCCGGCCCAGAGCAGGCGGAAATCCGGGTACGTGAACGCCTTGAAGATCCGCGTCAGCCGCTCGCGCACGTCGGGCAGTCTCGCACGAACCGCACGGCCGGAGGCGCAGTGCTACATTGGTCCCGAGTCCGGGCCCTCGGAGGTTCCCCATGGACGACGAACGCACGAAGCCTCTCCCCCGTGTCCCGCTCGATGAAGCGCTCCGGGAGTCCCACGAAGACCGCGTCCGGTCCGCTTTCGACGATCTCGGCGAGAAGCTGGGCGACCGGGCCACGCCCGAGGCGCGCGCCTCCGTCGACAAGCTGCGCGCGGCGACGCTCGAAAAGGACGCCGCGCGTCTGCGCGCGCATCTCGACGACGTGAAAGAGAAGCACGGCTGGCTCTGGGAAGAGCTGACGGCCCACCCGCGCATCAGCGCCCTCGTAAACGAGCTCGCCTTGATGGGCCTCTGAAGACGCCCCGATCCTCCTCGATCCTCCTGCACGGGGAGCGATACGGATACCAGAGGGCCGGCCGCGGCCCCCTCGTGTTGCTGCTCCACGGGATCGCGGGCTCTTCCGCCACGTGGGACGCGGTTCTCCCGCGCCTCGCCGAGCGCCACGACGTCCTCGCCCCGGACCTCCTCGGACACGGCGAATCCGCGAAGCCGCCCGGCGATTATTCCCTCGGGGCCTACGCAAACGTGTTGCGCGACCTCCTCGAGGCGCTCGGGGAGAACCGGGTGACGATCGTCGGACACTCGCTCGGAGGCGGCGTCGCGATGCAGTTCGCGTATCAATTCCTCGAGCGCTGCGAGCGCCTCGTCCTCGTCGACAGCGGGGGCCTCGGCCGCGAGGTGCACCCGTTGCTCCGCGCGGCCGCGCTCCCCGGGGCCGAGCTCGTCCTCCCCTGGCTCAGCGCGACGACGAGTCGCGGCGTCGGCGCCCTCATTCGGGGCATGAGCCGCCTGGGCATCCGCGCGGGCCCCGACCTCGACGAGACCTGGCGCAGCTTCGTCTCGCTCGAGGATCCCGCGGCCCGGCGCGCGTTCATCCAGACGGTTCGCGGCGTGATGGACCTCGCCGGCCAACGCGTGAGCGCGGACCAGCGCCTCTATCTCGCCGAGGGT
>JAMQPJ010000296.1 GCA_023717585.1 Thermoanaerobaculia bacterium | reverse complement strand
TCGCCCAGCGGCTCTACGAGGGCAAGACGGTCGGCGAGCCCGGCACGGTCGGCCTCATCACCTACATGAGGACCGACTCCGTCCGCGTGGCCGACGAGGCGCTCGTGGCGGTGCGCAAGCACATCCGCTCGACCTATGGGGAGACGAGCCTGCCCCCGGAGCCGCGCCAGTACCGGCAGAAAAAAGACGCCCAGGACGCGCACGAGGCCATTCGGCCCACCACGCTGGAGCTTCCGCCCGAGGCCGTCGCCCGCTACGTGGAGCCGGACGAGCTGAAGCTGTACCGGCTGATCTGGAACCGCTTCGTGGCCTCGCAGATGACGTCGTCGATCAGCGACGTGACGACGGTCGAGCTCGAGGCGCGGCGGGAGGGCTCGCCCGAGCTCGCCGTCCTGCGCGCGACCGGCTCCGTGCTCCGGGACCCCGGCTTCCTGCGCCTCTACGGGCAGGTCGCCGAGACCGGGACGCAGAACGCGCCGGAGGACGAGGGCGAGGGCGACGAGTCGAAGGTGCGCCTCCCCGCGCTCGCCGAGGGCGACCTTCCGGAGCTGCGCGAGGTGCTCACCGAGGGGCACGAGACGCAGCCGCCTCCGCGCTTCAACGAGGCCTCGCTCGTGAAGTTCATGGAGGAGAACGGCATCGGCCGGCCCTCCACCTACGCCGACACCCTGCGGAAGATCGAGCAGCGCGAGTACGTCCACAAGAAGGACCGGCGCTTCATCCCGACGCCGCTCGGCCGCCTGGTCGTGGACCTCATGAAGGAGGGCTTCGAGGACTTCTTCCAGACCGAGTACACGGCCCGCATGGAGGAGGAGCTCGACGAGGTCGAGGAGGGCAAGCTCGACTGGCGCCAGGCCCTGCGGGACTTCGACGGCAAGTTCTCGAAGGACCGCGACCGCGCGAAGAAGAAGATGCACTCGGTGAAGGCGGGCCTCGAGATGCCGCTGGTGCGCGCGGCGTTCACCGACTTCCGCCTCACGAACGACCCCGGCGACAAGTGCCCGGAGAGCGGCCACCCGCTCAAGCTGCGCATGGGCAAGGCCGGCCTCTTCGTGGCTTGCTCCGGCTATCCGGAGTGCACCTGGACCGTCGACATCCCGGAGACGGAGGAGGACCCGGTGGACCCGAGCGAGCTCGAGGGGCAGATCTGCGAGGAGTGCGGGAGCCCCATGCGCCTGCGCACCGGGAAGAACGGCTCGGCCTTCCTGGGCTGCACCGCGTACCCGAAGTGCCGCAACGCGATCTCCGTGTCGATCCAGGGGGGCAAGGCGGAGGCGCGGCCGGCCGAGCCCACGGGAGAGAAGTGCCCGGTGTGCGGGCACGACCTCGTGAAGCGGCACGGCCGCTTCGGCGAGTACGTGTCCTGCTCGAACTCCCCCAACTGCCGGTACAAGCCCCCGAAGCCGGTGGCCCTCACCGGCGTCACCTGCCCGGAGTGCAACCTGGGCCAGATCCTCGAGCGGAAGGGCCGCTTCGGCCCGTTCTACGGCTGCTCGCGCTACCCGGAGTGCAACCGCAACTTCCGCGCGCGGCCCATCCCCATGCCCTGCCCGAAGTGCGGGACGGCCTTCGTGCTCGTGCGCGAGCGCAAGGCGGGCGCCTTCTATGCGTGCGAGGCGGAGGGGTGCGGCTTCGACGAGCCGGCGGGCGATCTCGAGAGCTATCCCGTGACGACCGAGATCACCGAGGAGTCGCGCCAGGCCGCGCTCGCGGCCGCCTTGGCGCCGGTGCCGAAGAAGCCCGCGCCGCGACGGAAGGCCGAGGCGCCCGCGACGGGAGACACCGCCGCCGAGCCGAAGGCGGAGGGCGGGGCCGGAAAGGGACGGCTGGCCGGAAAACGGCCCACCCGGCCGGCCGCGCCTCCGCCTTGCCCCCCTGGATCGACACGGAGATCGCGTTGCGGCACTTCGGGTACGCGGTGCAGCC
>JAMQPJ010000294.1 GCA_023717585.1 Thermoanaerobaculia bacterium | reverse complement strand
GCGCGTGACGCTCGTGGACGGGCTCATCGACGACTGCGGCCGGATCGTGGCTCAAAGGAAGGACGCGGAAGGCTGGTTCGACGTGTCGACGCTCAAGGAGCCGTACCGTGTCGAGGGCAAGAAGACGATGGGCTACGAGCTCGCCGAGGATTTCGGCTGGACCCTGCCCGATGTCGTGGTCTATCCCACGGGCGGCGGCACCGGCCTCATCGGGATGTGGAAGGCGTTCGACGAGATGGAACGTCTCTCATGGATCGGCTCGGCGCGTCCGCGCATGGTCGCCGTGCAGGCTGAGGGTTGCGCCCCGATTCCGAAGGCCTTCGCCGAGGGGAAGGACGTCTCGGTGCGCGAAGGCAACGCGCACACGTACGCGTCGGGCCTTCGCGTTCCGAAGGCCTACGCGGACTACCTGATCCTGAAGATCCTCCGGGCGTCGAAAGGCGAAGCCGTTACGGTCACGGACGACGAGATGCGCCGCGGCGTAAACGAGCTGGCGTCGTTCGAGGGTCTCTTCGCCGCACCCGAGGGCGGCGCTGCCTGGGAAGCGGTCAAGAAGCTCGTGACGCAGGGAAAGATCGACCGCGGCGAACGCGTCGTCGTCTTCGACACGGGCACGGGCTACAAGTACGTCGAATGAGGCTGGTCGTCGGCGCCCCTGCGCTCACCAGGCCGTGAAGGGCTTTTTCGCGAGGTTCGCGTTGTAGTAGCGCGGATCCGAGGTGACTTCCTCGCGCACCCACGGTGGGAGGGCGGGCGTCGTCCCGGCGGTCGGGAGCTCCACTTCGGCCACGACGAGGCCGGCGTTCTCGCCGTGAAACTCGTCGACCTCCCAGGTGAATCCCTCGAAGGGGACGACCCAGCGAGTCTTTTCGATCAGCGGGCGCTCGCAGAGCGCGTCGAGCATCGCCGCCGCCTCGTCGACCGGGATCCGGTACTCGAACTCGGTCCGGGTGACGCCGCGGTTCACGCCCTTGATCGTGAGGAACGCCTTCCCGCCGGCGACGCGCACGCGAACGGTGCGCTCCTTCACGCTCGAGAGGTAGCCTTGCCGGACGAGCGTACCGGTCGCGCCGTCCTTCCAGGACGCGCCGGCGACGAGGAATTTGCGTTCGATCTCCTGGGCCATCTGCTCGAGCGGCTGGATCTAGCGCAGCCCCAGCTTGGCGCGCGCGGAGGCCAGCCGGTTGTCGATCGCCTCCTGCCGCACGGCCCCCTGGAAGCCGCCCGCGCCGGCGGCCGCTTTCGCGCCCTCCGCGAGCGCCGTCCGCATGAGCGAGAGGGCGTCCCGCGCGGTCTCCATCCCTTCGCGCTCCGCCTCCGTCGAGCCGCCCGAGCACGTCGACTCGGCGCGCGATATCGCGGAGTGAACGACGCTCTCGGCGTCGCTCCACCGCGACGCGTCGACCGGCATCGAAAGCAGGAGGCGCGTCGCGTCGGAAAGCGAGCGGTTCGCGCTTTCGGCGGCCGAGAGGCAGCCGGGGCCGCGAGACGGCGCGCTCGCGCCGCCGCCCGCAGGCGCTGTCGAGGTCTCGCTCGGCGGCCTGCGGAAGTACCACACGGCGAGAACGATCGCGGCGACGAAGATCAGGAAGTTGCGCAAGCGGCCTCCCGTGCGCGATCAGCCTAGCATGCGCCAGCCGCCGGGAAGATAGACTCTTGATCGTGGAGGCGACGTTCGACGCGGACTACGTGATCGTGGGCTCCGGCTTCGGCGGAAGCGTGAGCGCGCTTCGTCTTTCCGAGAAGGGGTACCGCGTTCTCGTCCTCGAAAAGGGCACTCGTTTCGCCGCCTCCGACTTTCCGAAGTCGAACTGGAACGTGAAGCGGTGGCTTTGGCTGCCGTCGGCGGGCTGCCGCGGCATCTTCAAGATGACCTTTCTCCCGCATGTGACGGCTCTCTCGGGCGTCGGCGTGGGCGGCGGCTCTCTCGTCTACGCGAACACGCTCCCCGTTCCGGGGGACGATTTCTTCGCGGCGCCCTCGTGGGGCTCTCTCGCCGACTGGAAGCGCGAGCTTCTGCCCCATTACGCGACCGCCAGGAAGATGCTCGGGGCCACCAAGGTCCCGTTCACGACGCTGCCCGACGAGGTACTCCGCGAGGTCGCGAAGGACATCGGCCGCGAGACCTCCTGGTCGTCCACCGACGTGGCGGTTTTCTTCGGGGAGCCCGGCGTGACGGTGCCCGATCCCTTCTTCGGCGGTGCGGGGCCCGAGCGGGCCGGCTGCACGAGCTGCGGCGGATGCATGATCGGATGCCGGCACGGCGCGAAGAACACGCTCGACAAGAACTACCTCTGGCTCGCCGAGAAGCTGGGAGCGAAGGTCGAGGCGGACACCGAAGTGACGTGGGTGCGGCCGCGCGCCGGAGGCGGGTTCGACGTCACGGCACGGACGGGGCGCTCGCTCCTGCCGTTCCTCCGGAAGACGCGGACGATCGCGGCGAAGAGCGTCGTCTTCGCCGGTGGCGTCCTCGGCACGGTCGAGCTCCTGCTGAAGCTCAAGGAGCGGCCGGACGGCCTTCCCGGGATCTCCGACCGCCTCGGCGACCTCGTGCGAACGAACTCCGAGGTCCTCATGGGCGTCGTGACCGAGCGGCGTGACGTGGATCTTTCCGCGGGCATCGCGATCGGCTCGATCCTGAAGACGGACGACCACTCGCACCTCGAACCCGTGCGATACCCCGCGGGCTCGGGCTTCTTCCGCCCCCTCGCGATGCCGCATGCCCCCGGCGACACCGTGGGGACGCGTCTCCTGAACGCGGGCGGGATGTTCGTGAAGAGGCCGTGGGCCACCCTCAAGGCGGCGTTCGTCCCGGACTGGGCGAAGTACACGATGATCCTCCTCTACATGCGCACGTCCGAAGGGACGTTGCGCATGAAGCTCGGCCGCGGCCTTCACACGCTTTTTCGCCGCGGCTTGACGACGGGGACCGGCAGCGGGCCGCAGGCGAAGGCGTGGGTGCCGGAGGCGACGGAGCTCGCACGCCGCATCGAAAAGAAGCTGGACGGATACACGGAGAGCCTCGCGACCGAGACGCTTCTCGGGATTCCGACGACCGCGCACATCCTCGGCGGGTGCTGCATGGGAGGCTCCGCCGCGAACGGCGTCATCGACGAGGGGCACCGCGTGTTCGGTTACGAGGGCCTCTACGTCATCGACGGCTCGGCCATTTCTGCGAACCCGGGTGTGAACCCCTCGCTCACGATCACGGCGCTCGCCGAGCGCGCGATGAGCAGGATCCCGTCGAGGTGACCCGCGCACCCGCGGTCACATCCGACGCTCGACCGTTCTCAGGGCCGCGTTGTTCGATTCGTTCGTCTCCTTGACGTCGTCGTTCGCGTCGGCCGCGGGAAGCCTGGCCAGAGCGAACGCGAGGAGGAGGACATGAGCGTGCAATGAGACCTCCGGATGTAGACTCGCCGGCCACGGCAAAGAGGGGACACGTCGTGCGCTCTGTCCCTTCTCAGCAGCTCGCGAACGAGAGGGGAATGGAGGAGGCCGCCATGAATGTTCCGACGACCCGACTTTTTTCGAATCTAGCCGCGACTGCAGCCGCATTCGCCCTCGCCGCCGCCGGGCCGGGGCGGGCCGACGCCCCCGTGAAGAGCCTCGCGGGGCTCTCGAAGCCGCAGATCAAGGCCCTTCCAGACAACGAGAAGATCCAGATCAACGGCAAGGTGTGGACGCGCTCCCAGGTCAAGCTCGAACTCGAAAAGGGCCGTGCCCAGGTCCGCACGGATCTCGAGTCCCAGGTGCGCGCGAAGCTCTCGGCATTCGAACAGATGAAAGTGCGACATGCGGCGGCGCAGGCCGAGAAGGCTCGAACGCTCAGGGCGTCGGCTCTCGCCGAGGCGGGCCGGATTGCCGCACACGCGCCCACGCCGAGCGGCACGATTCCCACGCCCGTGACGCCAGCGGATCCGAAAATCACGAGCGTCGGCGCGGCGTACGTGATGCCGGGCAGCAGCTTCATGGTCGCGGGTCAGGCGCTCGGCGCGCAGCCGGGAACGGCCCGTCTCGAGGGACAGTTCCCGGGTGGAGGTCAGGTCCTGGTCGTCGAGATCTGGAAGAACAACTTCGCGGTCCTGAGCGTGCCGGAGAACGCCTCGGGCGCGATCCGGCAGACGGCCCGGGTCGCCCTCAAGCGCCAGGACGGCAAGTCCGCGAACACGCTGCCGGTCCTTTTCGAGCCCCTCACCGAGATGAAGGTGCTCGGCCGCAACGATCCAATCATCGTGTGTTCTCTCGCCGCCGACATCAACAACTGCGACCCGCTCCCCGGCAAGACTTTCGAGGGCACGCACGCGAACACGATCGACGTCTCTCCCGACGAGGGCCACGACAAGTTCAAGGTGAACCTCAAGAATGGCTGGGTCGTGGAGTCATCGGACTTCGTGAAGGGCGGATTCACGCTCATCCTCGGAGGGGCCTTTCCCGCGACGGTGTCGGGAATCACGGTGGGCGCCTCGACGTTCGACATCCAGGTGAACTTCTCGGTGAACCCGTTCACGAACATCGAGTATTACGGCCTCGTTTACATCAGGGGGCCGGTCGGCACGTCCCACAAGTGACGCCGTGCACGGCGGGCCGGCTGGGCCTTCGCATTGCGCGGCGGCAGCTTTCGGCGGGGCGGACGCGGCCCGCCGGGAGGCCGCGAGCACCTCACGTCATCGGCGGCGACCTACCGGAAGCTCAAGCCCGACCACCCACGCCTGCCGGCGGTCGAGCAGGTGCTCGAAACCGGTCACGCTGAGGGTCAGGGGGCCGCCTCGGCCTTTTCCTGCCGCCTGAGGCTCCACATGATCAGGACGAAGCAAACGACCGCGACGTCGAGGAGGGCGAATCCCATCCAGAGCTGCCCGAACACGATCTTGCCGATGCCGAAGAGCGCGGTGTAGACGAGGACGATCCCGAGGATCCAGTTCACGAACGACATGGCGCCGCCGGGAATCGGCTCGCGCCCGAAGCCGAGGCGCCGCGAAACCGTCTCCCAGCCCGGCCCGCCCGGGCGCACGCGAGTGTAGAACGCGTCGAGCGTCGCCTCGGGCTCCGGTTTCGTGAGGAACGTGACGGCGATCCAGACGACCGTCGTGATCGCGACGGTGAGCAGCATGACGATCGCCTGGATGCGGAACTCTTCCGCGCCGTACCCCGGATCGGTCTTCGGGAGCGGGTTTCGGATGAGCGCGATGCTCGTCACCGAGACGACCATCGAGGCGAGCATCGACGAGATCTCGCTCCAGGCGTTGATGCGCCACCAGTACCAGCGGAGGATGAGGACGAGGCCGGTGCCGCTCCCGAGCGCAAGGAGGAACCGCCACGCGCCCTCGATCGTCGAGAGAGTCAGCGTCACGACGATGGAAGCGAGAAACAAACCGACGGTTGTCCACCGCGAAACGGCGACGTAATGTTTTTCGCTCGCATCCTTTCTCAGAAACCTCTTGTAGACGTCCCCGACGAGATAGGAGGCACCCCAGTTCAGGTGCGTCCCGACCGTCGACATGTACGCCGCCGCGAAGCCCGCGAGCATAAAGCCCTTCCAGCCCGACGGCAGGAGGTCGACCATGGCCTGCACGTACGCGGCTTCCTTGTCGGGCTGGCCGTTCACCATGACGCCGCCCGGATAGAGGATCACGGTCGCGAGACCCGTGATTATCCACGGCCATGGGCGGAACGCGTAATGGCCGACGTTGAAGAACAGCGTCGCGAGGATGCCGTCGCGCTCCGTGCGCGCGGAAAAAATCCGTTGAGCCACGTAGCCGCCGCCGCCCGGCTCGGCGCCCGGATACCACGCCGCCCACCACTGCACCGCGAGGAACGTGAAGATCGCAATCGCGGGCATCCACACGGAGCCCGCGGGCGGCAGGAACGAGATCGCGAGATCGATCGAGCCGAAGTGCTTCTCGAGCCCGGTCTTCAGCGCGTCGACGCCGCCGACCTTCCGGACCGCGAACCACGCGAGCAGGATGACCGCCGTCATCTTGATGACGAGCTGGACGAGATCGGTCCAGAGGACCGCCCACATGCCCGCCGCCGCCGAATAGCCCACGGTGATGACGAAGCAGAGCCCGACGGCCCAGAGCGGCTGGATGCCGAGCGCGATCTGGAGGATCTTCACCATCGCGAGCGTGACCCAGCCGAGGATGATGAGGTTGATGGGGAGCGCGAGGTAGAGCGCGCGGAAGCCGCGCAGGAACGTGGCGGGCCTGCCGCTGTAACGGATCTCGGCGAACTCCACGTCGGTCATCACCTTCGCGCGCCTCCAGAGCCGCGCGTAGAGGAAGACCGTCAGCGTGCCGCTCATGACGAAGTTCCACCAGATCCAGTTGCCGGCGACGCCGTGCGCGGCGACGAGACCCGTCACGACGAGCGGCGTGTCGGCGGCGAACGTCGTCGCGATCATCGCGGCGCCCGCCAGCCACCAGGGCACGGCGCGTCCGGCGACGAAGTACTGCTCGAGCGACTCGCCGCCCTTCTTCGTGAAGGCCAGGCCGACGCCGATCGAGAGGACGAAATACGCCGCGACGATGGCCCAGTCGAGAGGAGTCAGCGTCATGCGCGGATGTTAGAACGCGGCTCGAATTCCGGGTGGCCGGAGCTGGCTTCGCCTCCGGATCATCCAGACCAGGCAGGCCGTACCCGCGGCTGCCGCGAGGTGCTTCAGCGGGTGGCCGCCTGTGAAGCCGAGCGTTGCCTTGACCTGACGATCGAAGATCTCGAAGAGAAGCGCGGCGGCATAGCCGGCGACGAGGCCGGCCAGCCAGCGGCCGTGGGGATGGCGGCTTGGAAGAAACAGCGCCGCCAGGACGACGAGGATCGAGAAGGCCTGAAGAGAGATGTAGGGCCGAAGGTCGCCGAAGAACCGCCACGCGAGGATGGCGGCGACGCCGGCCCCCACGAGCGGAACGAGAAGCCGGCGTCCGGCCCGCGCGTCGACGCGCTCCGCGAGGACGGCCGCGACGAGCGACGAGAAGGCGACGGTCATCGGGAGGCGGTCCCAGAAAAGGCGCGCGTCGTCCGGCGCGGCGTGGTACCAGGCAGAGCCGAAAGCCGTGGCGGCGATCGCCGCGAAGAAGAGCGACCACGGCCGCGCCTCCCACGGCTCGTCGAAGGCGCCCGCCGCGCGCGCCGCGAGAACGGCTGTAAGACCCCAGAGGCCCACGGCCAGGAAAGCGACGTTCGAAAGGACATTCAGCGCGTTCGGCACCGGGCCGAGGCGCGCCGTGTCGGCGAAGAGGTGATACGCCTGATCCTGCGCTCTCGGCGCGATGGCGAAGACGGCGAAGACGGCGACGAGGAGGAGCACGGCCGCCACACCGAGCGAGGCGAGCCGGCGTTGGGACCTCACTACTTCGGGACAGTGGCGGCCGGCGTTGGGGGCGTGGCCGGCCTCGGCGCTTCGGATGCGACGTACCCGGGCGGGCGGCGCACGGCCGCGACCGCGGGAACGGCGATGCTCTTTTTCCCGTTCTTCCCGACGCTCCTCGCGGCGAAGTAGTGGTTGTCGGTCGAAGTTCCGAGGAGGACCGAAGAGAGAGTTTCTTCGAGTGAAAGAGAGGAAGGGAACGGCGCGGCGCCCGGGGCAGCGGCCGGTGCGCCCGCCGGCGGTGTCTCGACCGTCTTTGCAACGGACCAGCGGGCCTCGGTGGTCTCCAGCGGCTCCGTGAAACGCACGGCGGGGAGACCCGCCTCGACGAACGGCCGGTGGTCCCCGCCGCGCCCGAAGCGGTCGAGACGGAAGACGAGGCGGACCTTGTCCTTCCCGGCGATCTCCTCCCCGAGGCGCGCCATCTGCCGGCCCGGCGAGTCGATGCCGTCGGGACCGCCCTCCGAGAACACGCGAACCCGGCGGTCGGGCGACCCGTTCGTCGCGCCGACGATGTCGCACGTGATCATGCCGCCCACCGTGTAACCCTGTTTCGTCAGCCATTCGAGGAGGCGCTTCGCCCCGAGGAGGCCCTGCTCTTCGCCGGCAACGGCGGCGAAGACGAGGGTCGCGCGCGCGGGCTTCGGCGCGAGGGCCCGCGCGGCGAGGATCGACACGGCGGTGCCGGACGCGTCGTCGTCCGCGCCCGGCGCGTCCGTGACCGCGTCCATCACATCCGAGGGCATCGAGTCGTAGTGGCCGGAGACGACGAACGCCGTGCGCTCCCGTGCCGGGTCGGTGCCCGGCAGGATCGCGTAGACGTTCTCCATCGGCACGGGCACGTTCCTCGTGCGCGGCGCTCTGGTCTCGAATCTGTCGATGACGACCCGCATCCGCTTTCCGGAGTCCTTTTCGACCGCTTCGAGGTGGCGGACGACCACGTCGCGCCCGCAGCCGATTCCGCGCTTCGTGTTCGTCCAGGAGGACAGGGAGTGGCGAGTGCCGCACGCGACGAGCGCCTCGACGATGGTCCGCGCATCCCCGGGGAGCGAGGCCGCGGCTGGCGGCGCAGGGAAACCCCCGGCGAGCAGGGCGAGAAGACCCAAGCGTGCGAGCCACTTGTTTCGCATACTCGTCGGGCGCAGATGCTACGCCATTCGTCCGATCCGGCGGACGTCCCGTCGGCGCCACTCCCGACGCCACCCTCTCATATGATGGTGCCCGATGTCGTACGTCGAGAAGAACCTGACGCCGGGAGAGGAGATCCTGCTCCAGCCGCGATATCACTGGGTGAGGTTCGTCCCGGGCGCGTCGGTCGCCGTGCTCGGCGTGGCTCTCGCGGCGGCGAGCGGCCTGTTCGTCCCGGCCGCGGAGGGTATCGAGTCCGGCCTGAGGTCCCCTCTCCTCATCGTCGCCGGCGTTCTTTTCCTCGCCGGCTTCCTCGGCATGGCGTGGCGCGCCCTTGCCGATTCCTTCGATGAGTTCGCCATCACGTCCTACCGTGTAATCCGCAAGAGCGGGTTCGTCACGCGAAGCGTGCGCCAGATCCCTCTCGAGAAAGTGCAGGACGTGAACGTCCGGTCGACGCTCGGCGGCCGCTGGCTCTCTTACGGCGACGTCGAGTTGCAGACCGCCGGGAGTGACAGCACCGTTGTCTTTCCGCGCATCCTCCACCCGGAGAAGTTTCGCAACGTCCTGTTCACGCACACCCGCCCGCAGGCCGCCGGAAGGGACGGGCTTGGCGACTCTTCCGCGACCGCGCCGCCCTCACGCGCCCCGGTCGAGGAGCGGCTGAAGGAAGCGGAGCGGCTCTACAAAACGGGTGTCCTCTCCGAGGCGGAATACCAGGAGAAGCGCCAGGCTCTCATCAAGGAGCTATGAGGGCCGGAAGAACCTTCCGCGCACCCGCCGGCCGAGGGAGCGCACGGCATAGCCCGGCATCTGCCCGAACGACTCGAGGAACCAGCGGTCGCGGAGGAAACGCGGAAAGCCGGCGGCGCGGGCGGCGAAGGGCGTCGATTCCCTCGGTGCGATGAAGGCGTAGTCGACAAGCACCCGTCTGGCCATCCCGCGGAGGGAGGGTGGCCGCGAGCGCAGGGCGTGATCCTCGGCCTCGAGAGGCGACACCGGAAGAGCTCGAAGCGCCGACAGCGCCTCGGGCGGGACCGGCACGCGAAAGGCATCCGCGAGGTATTCGAGCCCCGCGAGCGACGCGAGAGCGAACCGCCGCGTCCGAGCGGATTCGACGACGAGGTTCCAGTCGAATCCGGGCGCGCTCCGATGAACGCAAGTCGCGTCGGCGACCCAGCGCACGGGTGAAACCCCGCTCCATTCGGCGCCGTGAACGATGACATGGAACAGCAGATCCTCGGGAGCGAGGACCCGCGTGGAGACGCCGTCCAGCGTGGTGGGACGACTTCTCTCCCGGAGAGCGTCGTCCAGGGTCTCGACGCGACTTCGGTAGAAGACGTACCCGTGAAGGTCGAGCTCGCGGCCCGCGTCGTCCACGAGGGTGATCGCGTGCTTCGTGCGAAGGAACGAATCCAGGACGCGCGCGGAGACAAACGGCCGCGGATTCCATCCGGTCGCCAGCAGAAGGTCGACCGCGCCGCGGAGATCCTTGCGCCTGACGAGGAGGTCGGCGTCTCCCATCGGCCGCGCCCCCGGATCGCCGTAGGCGGCCGCGGCGAGCGCCGCGCCTTTCAGGAGAACGGATTCCATGTCGTGCTCGGCGAGCAGGCGGATGACGGCCGCGGTCCGGCTCAGGAGCAGTTGATTCCGGTACCAGGTCGAACGATAGACGGAAAGGAGCCGGGGAGTCAGGGCGTGTGTCACGCCGAGCGCTTTCAGGTTCAGATAGAGCGCGGGGAGAAGGCGAACTGAGCCGGCGTCGAGGCTTTCGAGGTCGGCGACCCTCGCCCACTCCTCGAACGCGGATCGCGCGTCGTCTCCGGAAAACAGCGTCGCCTGGAGGAGGAGCTCCTGCCGAGGGGTGGGGAGGAAAGCCGGGCGCGTCATGGACGTCCGGCCGCCGCGCGCCAGCGCGCGTCATAGAGGAGGCCGTTCGTGGCTTCCTCGTCGGGCTCGCCGAGCGCCATCCGCGCGGCGGAGACCGCTTCGTTTCGATAGCGAGCCGCTTCCGGGGCCATCGGCGCGTCGATGGGCTCGATGAGGAGGATCCGGACGCGCGGCCTCGGTGCGCGGGACGCGATGGAATCGAGGAGCAGGGCGAGCGCGCTTCCCGACCTGCGGAAATCCAGGCCGGGGCGGACGACGAGGCTCAAGACGGACGCCGCGGGGTCCGTTGCGCCCAGGTCGGCCCGGCGCACGACGCGCGCGGCCTCTTCCGGAAGGTAACGCTGCAGGGCCCGCGAGGCGAATCCCGGGAAAACGAGGATCGCGTCCCCGGGCCGGTATTCCCTGCCGATCCGGACCGCCGCCTCGCGAAAGTCCTCGATCGGCCGGCCGAAGGACGCGCGCACCTCCAGGGCCCACAGGGTGGAGATCGCGAGAAGGGCGGCGCCCGCCGCTCGCCTCTGCCAGAGCGGCCGGGAGAAAGCCGCAAGCGCGATCGCCGAGAAGAACACCGGCAGCGCGGGAAGCAGGAGGCGATCCAGGACGATTGGAAGGAGAAACAGGGAAAAGAGGACGATGGAGGTCCAGAAGGCGCCCGCGGCCGCGAGGAACGCGAGGGCCGTCCTCTCACGCGAGGCGATGATGAGCGCGGCCGCGGCGGCGGAGACGGCGACGCCGAGAGCGAACTGCGCCGGGTGTCCTTCCGGGGGCCAGCCCGGAAGTCCGAAGAGCGAACCGAAGCAACGTGCCGCCACGCCGGAGCTGGTCGGCGGAATCCACCAGTCCTGCCTGGGTCCGCCGAAAAGCGCGAGGCCGGCCGTGAGCACGAGTACGCTCGCGACGCCGGCCGCGACGGGCGCGGCGAGCGCGAGGAAAACCCGCTTCCGGCCTCCTCGGGGCGCTGCGGCCGCGACGAAGGCGACGATTGCCGGGAGGAGAAACGAGCCCGCGGCGTGCGTCAGGACTGCGGTGGGAATCGTGATCAGGAGCGCGAGCCGGGCCGAACGGCTGCCGGGCTCATCCGCGAGCCGCCACGCGGCCGCCATCGCCACCAGAGCGAGAAGGATGAGGAGAGCGTAGCTGCGGATTTCGGTCCCGTAGCGCACGAGAAGCGGATTCGTCGCGAAGAGAACTCCAGCCGAGAGTCCGGCAGGAGGAGACCGCGACCCGAGCGTCGCGAGGAGCACGACGAGAGAGCCGAGCGTGAGAACGAGGCTGAGGAGCCGCGCCGCGGCGTCCGACGGTCCGAAGACGGCGATCCAAGCGCGAAGCGCCGCGAAGTAGAGCGGCGGGTGGCCGCCCGCGAGCGAACCGCGCGCCATCTGGACGAGCGTGGGATCCGCGGCGCGCGTCAACGAGTGCGTCTCGTCGAGCCATGCG
>JAMQPJ010000291.1 GCA_023717585.1 Thermoanaerobaculia bacterium | reverse complement strand
GGACCTCGGACCTCGTGTGCCGGGTAGGCGGCGAGGAGTTCGTCGTCGTCATGCCTCGCGCGGAGATTCCGGGCGCTCTGAAGCGCGCGGAGGCGTGGCGTACGGGTTTCGCCGCGCGCGTCGTCGAGGGTCGCGACGGCGCGGCCGTCCGCTCCACCATCTCGATCGGTCTGGCGCGATATCGCGATCCGACGGAGTCCTTCTCCGTCTGCATGAGCCGCGCGGACGAGGCGCTCTATTCTGCGAAGCGCGCCGGCCGCGATCGCGTCGCCTCCGCCGAGGGCGACGCGTGAGGGGAGAAGCTCCGCGCTGCTGAGTGCGACGCAGCCTACGTAGAATCCCTCCCATGACAGTCCTCGATCGCGTGCGCGGCATCTGCCTCGGGTTTCCCGGGGCCTACGAGAAGGTCGCATGGTCGGCGCCGACGTTCCGCGTGGGCGATCGGCAGTTCGCGATGTTCGCGGACGACCACCACGGCGTCGGTTTCGCCGGCGTGTGGCTCAAGGCACCCGAGGGTGCGCAGGAGGAGCTCGTCGGCTCGGACCCCGGGCGCTTCTACGTGCCGCCGTACGTCGGGACGGCCGGCTGGGTGGGCGTCCGCCTCGACGGGAAGACCGACTGGAAGCTCCTCGCGGGCCTCCTCGCCGAGGCGTATCGCGGCGCCGCGGCGACCCAGAGCGCGGCGCGCATCGCGCGCGGTCCGGCCGCGGCGAAGGCGCGGCCGAAGCCAGGGCGCAAGCGTCGGTAGCGGAAAAAAGGCGCCGGAGCGTTTCCACTCCGGCGCCAAGAAAGAACGGGTTTCCGATCAGTAGCGGTTGCGGCCGCCGCCACCGAAGCCACCGCCGCCACCGCGGTTCTCCTGGGGCTTGGCCTCGTTGACCTTCAGCGCGCGGCCGTCCTGATCGCGGCCGTTCAGGGCGCCCATCGCCTTCTGCGCGTCGGCGTCGGACATTTCGACGAACCCGAAGCCCTTGGACTGGCCGGTGTCGCGGTCGGAGATCACGCGGGCGGTTTCGACGTTGCCGAAGGATCCGAACAGTTCCTTGAGGGTTGAGTCGTTGACGGAATAGGACAGGTTTCCAACGTAGAGCTTCATGAGATTCCTTTGTGGAGCGCGCGTCCAAACGGACGGGCGCGGCTGGAAGATGGTGGGGAGGGGAAGGTTGGGGTCGACGGGGACCTTTCGGTCTCGGTCCGCTCCGTCAAAGGAAAGGAGATCGAACGGAAGGAGTATACGCCTTGTTGAAAGCGGTATCGTCAGGCAGCCGAAAGCTACGCCGTGACGCTGCTCCTCAAGAACCTCCTCTTCACGGTGCTCGTCCCGGGTACCGCCGCCGTCTACGTTCCCCTGCTGCTCGCGCAAGGCCGCTCGCCCGCGTCCGCCTGGGCCGTGGCGCTCGCGCTCCCTGCGTTCGCCGTCGGCCTGGCCATCTACGCGTGGTGCGTGTGGGACTTCGCCGCCTTCGGGCGGGGCACACCGCTTCCGATCGACGCGCCGAAGAGGCTCGTGGTCCGCGGGCTTTACCGGTACACGCGCAATCCCATGTACCTGGGTGTGCTCACGGCGATCTCGGGGTGGGCGGTCCTGTTCCAGATCGGCGTGCTGGCAGGCTATCTCCTCCTCGTCGGCACCGGCTTTCATCTCGTCGTGGTCCTCTACGAGGAGCCGCACCTTCGCAAGATGTTCGGAGATGAGTACGACGCCTACCGTCATCGGGTCGGTCGCTGGCTCCCGAAACCTGGGCGGACGTGACAGACAAGCCCGAGCTTCCGGTCGTCGAAAGCGGGGACACCCTCGAGATCGAGTCCCCGATGCGGGTCGGGATGAGAATCGTGCTGCTCCTCATCGCGCTCTTCCCGCTCCTTGCGCCCTACGAGCTTCTCCTCAAGCCCCGCTGGACCGACATCGTCAACGTCTTCTTCCTGTTCATGGCTCTCGTCTCCCTCGGGGCCCTGTGCGTCTCCGCCCTCTTCGTCTGGGCGGCCGTGGCGGGGATCAGGTCGCAGATGGCGTTCGACCGGGGCCGAGGCCTCTTTACGTACACGGCCTGGGCTCCGGTCATGGGGACACGTACGTCCCGCCGCCCGCTCGACGCCATCGCCGCGCTGGAAGTCGAGACGCACGACTGGAGCGACAGCGCGCCGAGCTACTCCCTGAGGGTCGTCATGGCGGATCGGCAGACCTTCCGGTCCGGATCGTCCTGGTCGCGGGAGGAGGTGGAGGCGATCCGGCAACGGGTCGCGTCGTTCCTGGGCCTTCCTGCCGGGAAATCCTGAACGTCCACCGCCGAGCGTAAGCTCTCTCCGTGGACTACGAACTGACGAAGACGGAAAAAGGGGACAATTCGCCCGAAGGACTGGGGCGACGCCGAGGCCCTTCGCCGACGCTTCAGGCTTCCGGAGGAATGATGCCGGTTCGCAAGTTCCGCGACGTCTCAGAGATGGAGGACACGCTCTGGCGGAAGCCCGGCGATCCTGAGCTTCTTCGGGCGATCGCAAGCGTCTGGAACTTCGCTGCCCGCACGTGTCCTCGGCACTTCCCTCCGGGGGTCTACCGACACCGCTCCATCGAGGAGGCTGAGGCCCTCAGGGAGAAGTGGGAGGAGGCGGACTTCCAGGCCCTCCACGCAAGCCGCCGCATTCTTCCTCCCGCCGGGAGACCTTGACGCGATTTCGGGCTTGCGCTCACCGCGCGAGCTTCCACTGACCGCCTTCGAGCACGAAGGGAATGCCGATGGTGGTCGAGGACGAGTCCACGACGCCCGCCTCCTTCGACTTCTGCTCGATCTTGACGACATTGAGCATCGCGCGGGCGTCGTCTTCGATGATGAGAATGCCGCCGGCCTTGATGCCGGACTCGAGGTCGTCCTTTTTCGGCGTCATTTTCTTGCGGAACGCCGTGCTCTCGGCCCGCTCACTCGCGGGGAGTGTCTTCCAGTCGGCTTGCGCCTTGGTGCTGGCGAGCTTCATCGCGGCGTCCATCCCGCCGGCGTGGAGGGCGTCCGCGTACTTCAACGCGAGCTCTCCGACCGGATGCTTGAGGATCTCGATTCCCTGAATGCGGGTCTCCTTGCCGGGCTCCGGTTCGTTCGCGATCAGCATCGGACCGCCCGTTATGCGCCACTTTCCGCCTTCGATCTCCAAGATCACGGCGGCCGACCCCGCGGCGCCCATCGGCACCGACAGGCGGCCTCTGACCGGGGTGAGGATCAGCTCACCGCCCGTGCGAATCGCTTCCGCGAACGCTTTCGGATTGGGAGCCCGTTCCTTCATCCGCGCGGTCATGTCCTTGCGATCGCCGGCCGATTGACCCTTCCAGTCCGCCTGCTCGGCGCTCGTCCGAAGTCGAATCGCCTCCTCGACTTTCCCTGCGGCGAGCAGCTCGGCCGTCTGGATCGCGAGCTTCCCCGCAGGGTGGCCGAGAATCGCCTCTCCGCGAAGCGTGGTCGGCTCGTTCTCCGCTGCAGCCCGAGGTGTCACGGCGATCGCGAGCAGGAGCAGCGGAAGCGCCGCAAGGAACACAAAGGTCTTCTTCATCGGGTTCTCCTTCTTCATGAGGACGCCGCATTCTGAACGAGTGACGGTTCTCAATCGAGTGCGCCGCCCCGCGCTGGCCAGGAGGACGGGCTGACACCCCTTCCTCGACGTGGCGCGCCCCGGGGTCGCATCTCTCGCATATATTGAGCGCGAACCATGAGAAAACTCCGCCGACCCCTCGCCGCCGCCGCCGCCGCCCTCGCCGGTCTCGCCGCCCTCGCCGCGGACGGCCCGCCGCCCAAGCCGTTCGAGGGCACGCTCTCCTCCCTCACATACGAGGGTGAGAAGCACCTCGCGAACGTCCGCCAGCTCACGTTCGGCGGCGAAAACGCCGAAGCGTACTGGTCGGCCGACGGGAAGAAGCTCATCTTCCAGTCCACACGCCCGCCATACGCCTGCGACCAGATCTTCGAGATGGACGCCGAGCCGACCTGGGGGACGCCGCGCCTCCTCTCGAGCGGCAAGGGCCGGACGACGTGCCCGTACTTCTTCCCCGACGGCAAGCGGATCCTGTACGCCTCGACCCACCTCGGGGGCGACGCCTGCCCGCCTCGGCCCGACATGTCCCAGGGCTACGTCTGGGCGCTTTTTCCCGACTACGACATCTTCACGGCCAACGCGGACGGCTCCTCTCTGAAGCGCCTGACCCCGTCGCCTGGCTACGACGCCGAGGCCACGCTCTCGACGGACGGCAAGCACGTGGTCTTCACGTCGGCCCGCGACGGCGACCTCGAGCTTTACTCGATGGACGCGGACGGAACGAACGTGAAACGGCTCACGAACACGGTCGGCTACGACGGGGGCGCGTTCTATTCCGACGACGGCCAGTGGCTCGTCTACCGCGCCCACCACCCGACGGAGCCGAAGGCGATCGAGAGCTTCAAGACCCTGCTCGCCCGCTCGCTGATCAAGCCGACGACGCTGGAGATCCGCGTCATGCGCGCCGACGGGACCGGCGACCGCCAGGTCACGTCGAACGGCGCGGCGAACTTCGCGCCGTTCTTCTTTCGGGGCGGGCACGACCGGATCCTCTTCTGCTCGAATGCGGCGGAGGGCGGCGGCAGGAACTTCGACCTCTGGGCCGTCAACACGGACGGAACGAACCTCGAGCGCGTCACGTTCAATCCCACGTTCGACGGGTTCCCGATGTTCTCGCCCGACGGCAAGAGGCTCGCCTTCTGCTCGAACCGGCACAACGCGAAAGCCGGCGAGACGAACGTCTTCGTGGCGGACTGGGTTCGCTGAGATTATCCGCGAGGCTGCGCCTACGGCGGCGGCCCGGGCTGGAAGATGATCTGGAGCGTGCGCTTCACGGACGGCGCCGGGTTGAAGTTACTGTCGCCCGGCTGGTCGGCGGTCACGAGGCACTCTCCGAGGCCGGCCATCCTCAGCGAGGAACCCACGATCGAGCACGGTCCCGAGGCGCTGAACACGACCTGGAGGTCCGAGGACGCGCGCGCGTAGAGCGGCAGGTCGTAAGGGCTGTAGTACGCCTCCCACAGCTTGGGGAAGTCGATCGTCTGGTCGGCCTTCGCGATCGGGAACTCCAGATCGACGATCGGCGCCGCGAGGTAGTACGCATCCCCCGGCTGATGCGCCTCCAGCACGCACGTCCCGGCGCCGGTGATGTGCACGGTGGATCCGGCGACGGTGCAATTGCCGGAGGCGAAAAAGACGATGTCGAGGCCCGACGTCGCGGAGACGGCGAGTCGAAAGTCCGGGTCCAGGTACGTCCGCGCCGGGACGTCTCCGACGATCCGCTGCTCCACCTTTTCGATTCGCGCTCTCGGCGCCGGCGAGGAGTGAACCTGTCCTTCCCGTCCGGGCAGGGGGTCCGCCGGGACGCGCGCGACCGGGATGCCCTCTCCGGAGACGGTCGCTCCGTCGGGCCGTGACTCCTCGCGGACGTCGGCGGACGGGTCGGGGCCCGGAGCGCCGCCGTTTGCGCGCGCGGCCAGCTGTC
>JAMQPJ010000247.1 GCA_023717585.1 Thermoanaerobaculia bacterium | reverse complement strand
CCCCCACAGCTCCCGCTGCCAGCCCCGGCACGAAGTACACACACTACGCGCCGACGAGACCCCTGATCCTCTTTCTAAGAGAATCTTCTCTGCTTGCCTATGCGAGGTCGCATCCCGACACCCTCGTCCTTTGCCCGATGGGTCTGGTTCCCCTCTTTCCGAAGCAAAGAACTCTTTCTCTGGGCTCTTCTCCCGAGGAGATCGCACACGGGCTGTTCGCGGCTCTCCGCACGCGGCGGCGGGGGACGGAGCTTCTCGCGCTCGCGATCGAACGGCGCGGCATCGGCCGCGCGGTGATGGACCGGCTCACGCGCGCCGCGACGCGGATCGTCCCCTAGCCGGAGGCCGCCACGAACGCGCTCGGGAAGCGGGCCAGCAGCGCGACGGCATCCACCACTTCGCGCAGGTCGACGCACTCCCCGATCTTGTGCGTGTTCTGCTCGATGCCCGGCCCGATCCCGAGCATGGCCGGGTGCTTCACGACGCCCGACGTGATCCAGCGTTTCCCCGCGGGAACTGCGATCGAGGTGTCGTCCTTCGGCACCGGAAAGCCGACGCCGTCCGTCGAGAAGATCCACCGGTCCACGCGCGGCTCTTTGCGCAGGGCGCCGCGCTGGCCACCCTCCGGAACGTGCGGCGACACGACGCCGCGGTACGCCGCGATGGCGGCCTGAATCGCCGGATGCTCCTCGGGCGTGAGCCAGCCCATGTAGATCTGCGGGTTGTGGAGGACGAAGCCGGTCCACGTGGCCTCGTCGTAGGTCGGCACGCTGACGTCGACGGTCAGCCCCGCCGCCCGCGCGGCCGCCACGGCGGGAAGACCTTCGACGTCGGCCAGCGCCTTTTCCGGCGTCTCCCCGATCGTGAGGCGCCGGTCGAACCGGAACACGAAGCGCTCCGGCACGGCGCAGTCGCTCGGCGTGTCGAGGCGGGCCCACGAGGCGGTGCGAGTGCCGTGCCCGAGGAACGGGTGGTCGAGAAAGCCGTCGCGGGCTTCGTAGCGTTTCGCCGCCTCGGCGAGGATGGGCGCGCCCCATTCCAGCGGGTTCTTCCCTTCCCACGGCATCGATCCGTGACAGGACTTCCCCGTCACGCGCACCTCGATCTGCATGCGGCCGCGCTGACCGCGATAGATCCCGAGGGCGCCCTTGGCGGAATCGCCCGTGCCCTCCGTGAGGATCACGGCATCCGGGACGAGCTCCGGCCCGGCGCCCGGCAGGACCTTCCGCATGAGGAACTGTGGCCCGCCGCCGTCGTTGTCTTCCTCGGTCACGGTCGCGTACGAGCGGACGATCGCGCCCCGGAGCGCGCCCAGCGGGACGAGCTCGAGCAGGATCTTCGTGGCGACGACCTGCGCGACGACGCCCGAAAGCTGGTCGGCCGAGCCGCGCCCGAAGATTAGGTTGTCCCACTCGGACTCGGGCGGCAGGTAACCCAGCTCGCGTTTCAGGAAGTCGCGCTGGACGCGGGCGGGATCGAAGAGGCCGTCGTAGGCGTCGACGCCGCCGGTCTTCTCGCGCCATGCGGGCCGCAGCGCGTTCACCGTGTCCGTGTGGCCGTCGAAGTAGAGGACTCGTTTGTCCTTCGCGGAAACGCCGTCGCCCGGGTCGTCGACCGTCCAGACGA
The DNA here is from genome assembly GCA_023717585.1 of Thermoanaerobaculia bacterium. Taxonomy (GTDB): domain Bacteria; phylum Acidobacteriota; class Thermoanaerobaculia; order UBA5066; family UBA5066; genus Fen-183. The sequence continues at coordinate 296 of JAMQPJ010000247.1, read as the reverse complement.
GGTTCCCGTAGCCGTCGTAGCCGACGTCTTCGGGGCGGCGGACGGCGCCGGCCTCGACGATCTTCCTTTTCAGGTACTCGAGCCTCGGCTTCTCGTGATTCGAGAGGCCGCAGCTCGGGTCGCCGCCGGCGTCGCGCGGGCGGTCGACGTGGTCGGCCGGGATCCGGATGACCTCCCTGAGAATCTCGGCCGCGAGCGGCCTGTACCGGGCCGCAAGCTCCGCGACTTTCGTGTCCAGCTCGTTCATCGCTCTCGTCTCCCTTTCTCTCACAACGCCTCCAGCCGGCGGGCCAGGC
>JAMQPJ010000245.1 GCA_023717585.1 Thermoanaerobaculia bacterium | reverse complement strand
GCCGCTCATCACCGCGTCCGGGATGCGCCCGATCCCCATCTGCAGCGTCGCCCCGTTGGGGATGAGCTGCGCGGCGTGGTGCCCGATCTGGCGGCAGACGTCGTCCAGCGGCTCGACCGTCAGCTCGGGCAGCGGGTCGTCTACCGGCACGAGATGCGCGATGCGGTCCACGTGCAGGAACGAGTCGCCGAGCGTGCGCGGCATCTGGGGATTGACCTCGGCGAGGATGATGTCGGCCGTGTCGACGGCCGCGCGAACGATGTCCACCGAGACGCCGAGGCTCACGAAGCCGTGCTGGTCCGGCGGGCTCACCTGGATGAGCGCCGCGTGGACCCCGACGCGCCCGCTCGTGATCAGGAGCGGAATCTCCGACAGGAAGACCGGCAGGAAGTCGGCGCGGCCTTCCTGAACGGCCGGCCGCACGTTCGCGCCGATGAAGAACGACATGTGCCGGAAGCGATCCTCGAGGCCAGGCGCCACGTAGGGAGCCGCTCCGAGCGTGAGGAGGTGAACGACTTCGTTGCCCCGAAGCTGCGTGCCGTGTGTCACGAGGGCCTGGACGAGGCGCCCCGGTTCGCCGGCTCCGGAGCCGATGAGGATGCGGCGGCCGGGGAGGATGGCGCGCACGGCCTCTTCGGCGGTGGCTATCTTTCTGGCGTAGCGGGTTTTCCAGTCGAGATCGAACGTCATGGGGGAAATCTAGCCCGCCGAGGGGCTCACCGGAACTGATGCCGGTGAATCTGGCAGCGCTTGTTAAGCTGACTCCATGGAGCCGTTCTTCATCGGAATCGACGGCGGGGGCAGCCGGACACGCGCCGTCGTTGCTCGAAAGGACCTCTTGCCGCTGGGCCGTGGCGCGTCCGGTCCCGCGAACGCCGCCACTTGCCCTCTCCCCCGCGTCGTGGAGTCCGTCCAGGAAGCCGCGTCCGACGCGCTCCTCGCGGCGAATCTGAGGGATGCGCTTCCGGAAAAAGTCGTCGTCGGCCTGGCCGGCGTCGACTCGATACGGGACCGGCAGCCCCTCCTGAACGCTCTCGAGACGGTGTTCGGGAAAGGCCGGGTCCTCCTCACGAGCGACGCCCGGATCGCTCTTTCGGGCGCGGCCCCCGATTGCGTCGATGCGCCCGCGGTGGTGCTCATCGCGGGCACGGGAGCAATCGCCTTCGGGCAAGGCGAAGGCGGGATCACGGCGCGCGCCGGCGGGTTCGGACCTCTCGTGAGCGACGAGGGCGGCGGATACGCCATCGCCCGGCAGGGCCTGGTCGCGGTCGTTCGCGAAATCGACGGCCGCGGCCCCCCGACCGCCATCCGGGAGCTGCTCTTCTCGACGGGCGGCATCTCCTCGCTGACCGATCTGCTCGAGAGGATCTATCGCTCCGAGGGCGGCGCCGCCGACGTCGCGGCGTACTTTCCGATCGTCCTCGCGGCGGCCCACGCGGGCGATGCCGAGGCGCGTCGCATTTTCGCGCAGGCCGGACGCGACCTCGCGCTCGACGTCGTGACGGTCGTGAAGAAACTCGGCCTCGAGCGCGCCTCCTTCCCCGTCGCGACGATCGGTGGCGTCTTCGCGGCCGGCGAGCTCGTCACCGGCTCCCTCGCCGAAGCGATCCGGCTCGTGGCGCCGCTCGCGCGCCTCGGCCCCGCCGCCCACCCGCCGGAACTGGGCGCGATCCGCCTCGCCCTCGCGACGGGCCGGAAGACGTCGTGAGCGATTCGATCGAGCTCGTCACGCGCCTCCACGAGGCCGATCGGGCGGTCCAGGGCGCGCTCGGCGCCGCCCTTCCGGCGATCGCGCGCGCCGCCGACGCGATCGCCGGGCGGCTCGTAGCGGGCGGCCGCTGGTTCTACTCGGGCGCGGGCACGAGCGGCCGGCTCGGCGCGCTGGACGCCGCGGAGCTTCCACCCACGTTCGGGACGGAGCCCTCGCTCGTCGTGGCGCTCCTCGCGGGCGGGCGCGCGGCGATGTTCGAGGCCGTGGAGGGAGCAGAGGACGACTCCGGTGCGGGCGCCCGCGATCTCGTCGCGGCGGGGCTCGCGGGAAAGGACGCCGTCGTGGGCGTCGCGGCGAGCGGGGCGACCCCGTACGTGATCGGCGCGCTGGAACAGGCGAAGCGCGCGGGCGCCCTCGCCGTCGCCGTCGTGTGCCGGCCGAACGGACCGCTCGAAAGGCTGGCCGACATCGGCATCCTCCTCGACACCGGAGAGGAGGTCCTCGCAGAGTCCAGCCGCCTGAAAGCCGGCACGGCGCAGAAGATCGCCCTCAACATGCTCTCGACGGCCGTCATGGCGAAGCGCGGCCTCGTCTACCGGGGCGAGATGGTCGCGATGCGACCGACGAACGAGAAATTGAAAAAACGCGCGGTGAGGATCGTGGCGGAAATTGCCGGCATAGGCGCGGAGAACGCCGAAGATCTTCTTGGAAGGTGTAATTGGCATTTGCCTACCGCGCTCATCTCGGCGAAATGGAAACTCGACGCTTCGGCGGCCGTTCTTCACCTTTCTAAGAAATCCTCGAACGTGGCGGCTGCCCTGACCTCGCCTCCCGAGCGAGGCTCGACATGAGCGAGGGAGCAAAAAGTTCCTCTTCGTCCCCCTCTTTCGTCGATCTCCACATCCACGGTGCATTCGGCGTGGATGTGCTGACCGCCTCGCCCGCCGGACTCGATGCCCTGGCCATGGGCCTTTTTGCCCGGGGCGTGTCGGGTTTCCTGCCGACCCTCGTTCCCCAGCCGCTCGACGAAATGGCGACGACCGTCTCGCGGCTTTCCGCGTGGATGGGGTCGCGCCGCCCGGGCGACGGGCGCGGCGCGCTGCCAATGGGCATTCACTTCGAGGGGCCGTTCGTGTCGGCGGCGCGCTGCGGCGCCCTCCGCCGCGAGGACTTCCTCGACGGGACCGATTCCCGGGCGATGGGCGGGTTTTTCGAGATCGCATCGGGCCTTCCGGGCCGCGGAATGACGACGCTGGCGCCCGAGATCCCGGGCGGCATCGCGGTCGTCAGGGAATTCGTGAAGCGCGGTTTCGTCGTCTCGATCGGCCACACGGAAGCGGACGTCGCGGCGCTCGATGCGGCCCTCGCGGCCGGCGCGCGGCACATGACGCACTTCGGGAACGCGATGAAGCCGCTCCACCATCGCGGCGTCGGACCCGTCGGCTGGGGCCTGATCACGGACGGCGTGACGGTGGACGTCATCGCGGACGGGCACCATCTCTCGAAAGAGATGCTCCGTCTCGTCCTGAAGGCGAAGGGCGCGAGCCGCGTGGCCCTCATCAGCGACGCGATGCCCGCTGCCGGCCTCGCCGACGGCGACTACTCCTTCTGGGGCGGGACGCTCACCGTGAAGGACGGCGCCGCGCGCAACGCGTCGGGCGCGCTCGCGGGCTCGACGGCTCTCCTCGACGACTGCGTGGCACGCCTGGCGTCCGTCGGCGTCACTGAAGAGGCTGCGCACCGGATGGCAAGCGACGTGCCGCGGGCGGTATTCGCGGGGTAGAGGAGCGCTGGATTTCGCCGGCCTCTTCTGAGAAGCTCCGGGGCAACAGCGCGATGGAATTGAGCACGGCACAGGATGGGCGTGTGACGGTCGTGACCGTGAAGGGCGATCTCGTGATCGGCGATCCCGAGGCCGTGTTCCGGAGGACCATCATCAGCCTGCTCGTAGCGGGAAAGGTCGACATTCTGATCGATTGCTCGGGACTGCGCATCGTGGATTCGTCCGGTCTCGGCGCTCTCGTACGCGCTCTCACGACGTCGCAGAACGAGGGCGGCCGCGCCAAGCTCCTCGGAGTCGGTTCCAACCTGAAGAAGCTCCTCGAGATGACGAGGCTCGATTCAGTGTTCGAGACGTTCGACGACCGCGAACAGGCTGTCTTCAGCTTCTGACTTGTAGAGGCGCCAGGAGTCCTCCATGGCACAGGATCAGAGCCGGGGAGGGTCGCCGCCGGAGAGCGCCGAGATCAGGGCCCTGGCGGAGCTGGCACTCTGCGAAAGCCTCGCGCAGACCTCGGGATGGGCCGCCCGGTGGAGCGCGGAGCTCGCGAGCGCGGACGCGGCCCTTCTCTGGGCCCCGGACGCCCTCCATCCCTCCTTCCTCTGCATCGCCGCGTTCGGCGCGGGGACCGAGCGCGCGGCTCGGCGCTCCGTCTCGCGGGAGACGGGGCTCGTGCACGATCTTGTTCGCGACCGGGCGCCGATCCTTCTCCAGGCCGAAGAGCTGACCGCGACCGAAGACCCTTTCTTGATGGCGATCCCGACACCGGCGGTCGCGTGCCTTTTCGTGCCGCTCCAGGCCGAGAGGATCGTGGTGGGCCTTCTCGCCCTTGCCTTCCATCGGATGCCTGACCGGGGCGTTCTCCAGAACCTCCAGGGCTTTCTCAAGCACGCCACGCCCGCCCTCGCCCGCGCTCTCCGCGCGGAGCGGAAGACGAGCGGCATGCTCTACGCAATC
>JAMQPJ010000195.1 GCA_023717585.1 Thermoanaerobaculia bacterium | reverse complement strand
CGGCTCTCCTCGGGGCTCTTCATGCCCTCGAGGTGCGGTCTCTCCTGGTCGAAGGCGGGGGCGTGACGGCCGCGTCGTTTCTTGCCGCGGGCCTCGTGGACCGGGTGACCGCCTACATCGCGCCGCGTCTCATCGGGGGCGCCTCGGCCCACTCTCCGCTCGCGGGCGCCGGGCCGGCGTCGCTCGCGGACACCTCGCGCCTCTCGGGGCTCGATGCGGTACGGATTGGCTCGGATTTGCGGCTCTCGGCCAGGGTGCTGGGCCCGGTCGGATAGGATTCCGGCATGTTCACGGGTCTCATCTCGGCCGTCGCGCGTGTCGCATCGCTTCGCTCGGGTCCCCAGGGGGCCGTTCTGGCGGTCGAACGTCCGGCGGAGTTCGGGGACGTCGTCGTGGGAGAGAGCATCGCCGTTTCCGGGGTCTGCCTCACGGTCGTTCCTCCGGCGGGACCCGGACAAGCCCTCTCTGTCGACGTCTCGCCGGAGACTCTCGCGCGCTCGAGCCTCGGCGATCTCGGCGCGGGCTCCCGCGTCAATCTGGAGCGGGCGCTTCGGGCGTCCGATCGACTCGGCGGCCACATCGTGGCGGGACACGTCGATGGAACGGCCCGGGTGCTCGGGGTCGAGAAGGCCGGCGACTCGTGGATGTTCCGGTTCTCTCTTCCGGCTTCCCTCGCGCGTTACGCCGTGGAGAAGGGCTCGATCTCCGTCGACGGAATCTCGCTGACGGTGGCGGCGCTCGAGGAGGGTTCGTTCGACGTCGCCGTCATCCCGCACACGTTCGAGGCCACGACGCTCGGCGGGCGCAAGCCGGGAGACCTGGTCAACCTCGAAGTCGATGTTCTCGGGAAGTACGTCGAACGGCTCCTCGCGGCGCGGCTCGCGGACCCCGACGCTGGTGCGCGCGACGAGCGCCTCAAGCAGCTCCTGACGAACGGCGCGTGAACGCTGACGGCCTCCCGCGGGGCGCTACCTCTGCGCCCGGCGCGTACGTCCACGTGCCCTTCTGCGCGCACCGCTGCACGTATTGCTCGTTTGTGGCGCTGGAGGGGAGGGAGGAAGAGAAGGATTTCTTTGAAGGGGTAGAGAGGGAAATCCGCTCGAGTGGGCGCGAGGCGACGGGTGGCGGCGTGCCCGCAATTCGCGCCTTCGACTCCGTGTACTTCGGAGGTGGAACTCCATCCTACGTCGAAGCGGCTCGGCTCGGCCGACTGCTCGGGACACTCGAAGAAATCTTCGGTCTCTCTTCGGACGTTGAAATCACCGCGGAAGCGAATCCGGATGACCTCGGGTCCGAAAAGCTGTCTGATCTCCTCGCTCTCGGGGTCAACCGCCTGTCCGTCGGCGTGCAGTCGCTCGTGGACGCCGAGCTCGTGCCTCTGGAGCGCCGGCACGACGCCGGGGCCGCCCGCCGGGCCGTCACGGATGCCGTCCGGACCTTCGGAAACGTCTCGGCCGATCTCATGATCGGCATTCCCGGGCAATCCCGGCGCAGCCTCCTCGCGAGCGTCGACGGGCTCGTCTCGCGCGGAATCTCACACCTGTCCGTCTACCTTCTCGAGCTGGAGAAGGCCCCGCGCCTCGTTTCCCTGAAGAGGGAACGCCCGGAGCTGTTCCCCGGCGACGACGAGATGGCGGACCGCTGGGAGGCCGTGGACGAGCGCCTGACGGCGGCCGGCCTGCCGCGCTACGAGCTCTCGAACTGGGCGAGGCCCGGGTTCGAGAGCCGCCACAACCTCAAGTACTGGACGCTCACGCCGGTCCTCGGCTTCGGGGTCGGAGCGCACTCGTACGACGGACGGAGGCGCTATGCGAACACGGGAATGCTGGCGGAGTATCTGAAGCGAATCCGGGCGGGCGTGTCGCCGCGGGCTTCGGAGGAAGAGGAGACCGGGGATTCTCTTAGAAGGAAAGAGGGGCTGATGCTCGGCCTGCGGCTGTCGAGCGGCGTCCCGTCTTCCACTTTCGAAGAAATCCGAAAAGACCTTTCCCCCGATTCAGCGACCCGCATGGAAGGTGCATTTCTCGCCGGCCTGCTCGAAGAGGATTCCGGCCGCGTGCGCCTCACACGCCGCGGCGTGCTCCTTTCGAACGAGGTCTTTTCGCTCCTCGTCTAGGCGGAATCGGGCCTCTTTCTCCGGAACAGGAAGAACGCGGGGATGCCGAGGGCCACGATGACGAGCCCGGGGACCGTATAGGCGGGCTTGTAGAGCGCGAGAGCGATCGTGACGTAGCTCGTGGCGGCGACGTAGAGCACGGGCACGATGCGGTCGAGGAACGATCGCGGCGCGAGGGCGGGGTTCGTGCGGGCGAGCTTCCAGCGGCCGACGATCGTGGCGATGTAGAAGATGAGGACTGTCGTGATGACGTAGTCCAGGAGGTCGCCGTAGGTGCCCGAAAGGCAGAGCACGGCCGACCAGAGAAACTGCGCCACGAGGGCATTGACGGGGATCATCGTCCGGGGAGCCACTTCGCCGAAGGCGGGAAGGAAGAGGCCGTCGCGCGACATCGCGTAGAGGACGCGCGAGCCCGACAGGATGAGGCCGTTCAGACAGCCGAACGTCGACACGAGAATGACGCAGGCCATGATGAGGGCCGGCGTGCCCGCCTCGGCCGAGCCCGAGACGGCGCCGATGGCGGCCGTCGCGACGCGGTCCTCGGGAGCCGACGCGATGCCGGAGAGAGGGAGCGCGCTCAGGTATCCCACGTTCGCGAGGACGTAGAGGAGAGTCACGAGACCGGTGCCGTACACGAGGGCTTTCGGGACGTTGCGCTCGGCGTCGCGCACTTCTTCGCCCAGAAACGTCACGTTGTTCCACGCGTCTGCCGAAAAGAGCGAGCCGACGGTGGCCACGGCGAAAGCCCACAGGAGGGGAATCTTGAGGTCGCCCGCGGCGGGAAGCGCCCAGGAGACTCCCATGAGGTTTCCACCGGCCATGAAGCACACCGACAGGAGGCCTATGAGCGATAGGACCTTCGCCGCCGTGAAGACGTTCTGAAGGCGGGCGCCGTTCTCGACGCTCGTCGTGTTCCACCATGTCAGGAGCGCAATCAGCACGATCGCGACGATCTCGAGCGGAGTGACGCTGAGGAATTTCGCCTTGAAGAACACGTTTTTCGAGGAGATGGCGGGAATGACCACGCCGAGGTACTTCGCGAACGCGACCGCGACCGCCGCGATCGTGCCTGTCTGGATGACGAGAAGGACGGCCCAGCCGTAAAGGAACCCGCCCATGTCGCCCCAGGCCTCGCGCAGGTAGACGTACTGGCCGCCGGCCTTCGGGAAAGCCATCGCGAGCCTTCCGTAGCTCCACGCGCCCGCCACCGTGACGAGCGCCGTGAAGACCCAGACGAGCAGGAGGAGACTCGCGCTCTTGACCTGCCGCGCGATGTCGGCCGATGTGATGAAGATGCCCGAGCCGATCATCGAGCCCGCGACGATCGTGGTCGCGTCGAAGAGGCCGAGCCTCCTCGGAAGCGTTTTCGGAAACGCCGGCTGCGTCGACCCCGACTTGGTCATCGTGCCCATGGGTCCCTCCTCAGGACGCGGTCGGGGAGATCTCGATCCGCATCCCGTAGAAGGAGCGGTAGACGAAGACGACGGACACGGCGAAGAAAACGAGGAACAGCGCGAGGCTCGTCGAGCGCGACAGTCCGATCGCGAGCTCCACGGCGAGAAGGCCGAAGAGGGTCGTGAACTTGATGATGGGGTTCATGGCGACGGACGACGTGTCCTTGAAGGGGTCGCCCACGGTGTCTCCGACGACGCACGCGTCGTGA
>JAMQPJ010000182.1 GCA_023717585.1 Thermoanaerobaculia bacterium | reverse complement strand
AAGGTCTCGATCACGCCCGAACCCTCGGAGGCGACGGTCTCGACGTAGGGATAGGAATGGAACCCGAGCGAGTCCTGCAACGCCTCCACCGAGAGCGCGCTCGGCAGGTCGCGTTTGTTGTACTGGATGACTACCGGAAGGGTCTCGAGCGAGATCTTCTCTTCGCGGAGGTTCTCCTTGAGGTTCTGGAAGCACTCGAGGTTGTGGGACAGCATCGACCACTGCGAGTCGACGACGAACACGAGACCGTCCACGCCGCGGAGGACGATCTTGCGCGTCTCGTTGTAGAAGACCTGTCCGGGAACGGTGCACACCTGAAAGCGAACCGTGTAACCCTTGATGTTCCCGAGCTCGATGGGCAGGAGGTCGAAGTAGATCGTCCGGTCCTGTGCCGTCGAGAGCGACAGGAGCTTGCCGGCCCCGCGCTCGAGGCGCTGGTGGAGGATCTTGAGGTTGCTGGTTTTTCCGCAGAGACCGGGTCCGTAGTAGACGATCTTGGCCGTCAACTCCTTCGTGGCATGGTTGAACAGGGCCATGGGTCCCCTCCACTTTCCCGGTAAGGCGGGAATTATAGGACGGCAGCGTCGGCGGCGTATCCTCCGCCCGTGAGTCCCGACGCTCGGGAGCGGCGCATCGAGGCCACGTGGGCGGGCCTGCCCGTCCGGGGAGTCTCGGTGGCCGGGCGCGAGACGTGGTTCCATCTGCCGACGCTGCATCTCGCGTTCGACCTCGGGCGCGCGCCCACCGAGCTGGTCGCCGTGCCGAACATCTTCCTCTCGCACCCGCATCTCGACCACGGCGCGGGCCTCGCGTACTGGTGCTCGCAGCGGAGGCTCCTGCGGCTGCCGGGTGGAATCGCGCACACGCATCCGGCGGGCGCGCCCGCCTGGACGAAGATCCTGGCGCTCCACGAGGACCTCGAGGGCGTTCGTTACGGCGCGCGCGTCGAGGCGATGGAGCCAGGCGCGCGCGTCGGCCTCCGGCGGGACCTCGAGGTGGAAGCCTTCGAGGCGGATCACCGCGTTCCGACCCTCGCGTTCGTCGCGTCCGAGGTCCGGAACCGTCTGCGTCCCGACCTCGCGGGACGTTCTCGCGAGGAAATCCGTGACGCCGTGGCGCGGGGCGAAGCGGTGGCGGGGAAGGTCAGGGTTCCCCTCGTGGCCTACTCGGGCGACACGGGCGAGGGGATCTTCTCCCGCGCGCCGCGCTCGTTCTTCACGGCGAAGGTGCTCCTTCTCGAGTGCTCGTTCGTCGAGGAACGCGACCGGGAGCGCTCGAAGGAATGGAAGCATCTCCACCTCGACGAAATCGCCGAGCGGGCGGACCTCTTCGAGAACGAGGTGGTGGTCCTGACGCACCTCACGCTGCGCACGAGCCCCGACGACATCCGAAAGGCGATCGCCCGCCGCCTCCCGCCGCGCCTCGCGGCGCGGACGGTGCCGTTCCTGCCGGAGTGACGTGTCGGGTCGGGTTTCAGGGCCAGAGGGACCCGTCGGCGAGCGAGTGGAAGAAGTCTCCGAGCGGGAGGACGTCGATCCCGTCCTCGGTCCGAATCGGATCCTTCGAATCGAGGACGAGGATTCTTCGCGCGAGGCCCGAGAGGCCCGCGATCGCGCGGAGGCCGCGAAGCCCGTCGTCGGGAATGCGGCGCGAGGACTTCACCTCGATGGCGAGAAAACGCTTTCCGCGCCGGAGGAGAAAGTCGACTTCCGTTCGAATGGCCTCCGCGGGCGCCCAGTAGGATATTTCGTCGAAGAGCCTGTCGTGTTCGCCGTGGGCTCTGAGGCAGGTTGCGACGAAGCCTTCGAGTAGCGACCCGCGTTCGGCGGCGCCCACGTTCCCGAGCTCTTTGCGCGCGGCCCGTGCCAATCCTGGATCGACCCAGTAGAGTTTCGGGTGCCGCCGCTCGCGAACGCGCAGACGCGACTCGAATGCGGGCAGTCGAAACGCGAGAAGCGTGTCTTCGAGGATGCCGAGGTAACCGTCTACCGTCGAGCGCGAGACGCCGCAGTCCCGCGCCAGGCTCGAGACGTTCACCGTCTGTCCGTGGGCGAGCGCCGCGACGGGCAGAAATCGCGCGAAGCCCGGGAGGTTGCGTGCGAGGGCTTCGGCCTGGATCTCCTCCTTGAGGTAGGTCTGGACGTAAGCACGCAGCGTCTCGTCCCGCTCCTCCGAAGACCAGACGACGGGGAGGCTCCCGTGCGCGAGGACCGCCGCGAGGTCGAAATCCCCTCCAAGCTCCGAGGGCAGGAGCGGAAACATGGTTTTTTGGAGCGCGCGGCCGCCAAGGAGATTCGTTCCGGCCCGGCGAAGCTTGCGGGCGCTCGAGCCGGACAGGACGAACTTCAGGCGGCGGTCTTCGATGTGGCGCTGAACCTCGTTGAGGAGAGCGGGCAGCCGCTGGACCTCGTCCACCCAGATCCAGGCGTCCGGCCGGGCTACGCGGAGTCGGCCCGCGAAGAGGCCCGGGTCAGCGAGCAGCGACTGGTAAAGGCCCTCGTCGAGGAGATCGAAACGCAGGGCGCCCGGAAACGCGGACTTCACCCAAGTGCTTTTTCCGGTCCCGCGGGGTCCGAGGAGGAAAAAGGACTGCTTCGGCGGGCTCAGGCGCCGGGGGTACAGGGTGACAACCATGTCGTCATTCTACGCCGTAAAATGACGACATGGTATGCACAATCGGGTTCGCGGGACCGTGCCCCGGTTTCTATTGCTTTTCGTACACCGCGGTCGAGTTCACGTCTTCACCCTTCGCGTTCTTTCCCGTCTGGGTGACGGTGAGGGTCTTGCCGTCCGCCGAGACGACGGCTTTCGCCGTCACAGTGGTCTTCCCGCCCTTTTTCCAGGTGTTGACGTAGCTGTTGTCGTCGACCTTCTTGGCAGAGGCCATGTCGGCGTCGGGGTTTCCCTCCCAGGGAACGTCCTTGCCGTCGAACTTCGAGGTGTACGAGCCCTTTCTCAGCGACCCGTCCGCCATGACGCCGTCGCTCGAGAGCTTGATCCCGGCCGGCGTCGTTTCGAACTTCAGCGTCAGGCTCTTCGGCCCGGGCCCCGGGGAGGCCTTCGATTTCGCGACGTTGAGCTTCCATGTGCCGATCCAGTTGTCGGCGGCGAGGGCCATGGAACCCGACAGAAGCATCACGGAACACATGGCACCCACGAGCAGACTCTTACGCATGAGACCTCCTTTGAAAGTATGAGTTTTGGGAAGAGAGCGATTCTGTTGTCTGATCGTCAGGAATGCAAGCCGGGCCGGGCGGCTCCGGCGCCGGCGATCCGTCCCCGGTTCGCGGCCCACTCGCCGAGCGCTTGCCGCCACTCCCACGCGTGGCCGGGGGAGACCACGAACTCGTGGACCTCGCCGCTCATAGCGGTGACGCGGAGGACCTTGCTTCGGAGGAATCCCCGTCCGCTCGACAGGCGATCGTCCGTCTCGAGACGCTGTATTTCTTCGAATGAGTAAGAGCCCGCGCGGCCCCACAGCGCTTCCCACGCGAGGCCGGCCGGCGTGAGAGCGACCGTTCCGGGAATCAGCGCGCGTGGGGAGGAGACCATGAGACATGGCGTGCCGATGCGAACCACGCCTCCTAACCCTTCTAAGAAGATTCGGCCTTTACGTTTTGCGATCAGTCTCGTCGTGAGAACGAAACCTCCCGTGAGCAGCAGAAAAACTCCAACTGCCGCTCCAACCCAGGCCAACGTCACCGGAAAAGCTTCTTCCTGTTCCGGATGTAGTCCCGGAACACGAACGACGCGAGGTCGGTGGGGGAGGCGTAGTAGGCCCGGCCGCGCGCGACCTTCGTGAGCGTGTCGACGAAGTCCACGAGCGCGGGGTCCGTCGCGATCATGAACGTCGTGAGCTGGATGTCGTCGCGGCGCAGCTTCTCGGCCTCCTCGAGCGTGCGGTTCACGATCTTGAGGTCCAGCCCGAACGGGTTCTTGTAGAGGCGCCCGCCCTCGTGAATGCAGGAGGGTTTCCCGTCCGTGATCATGAAAATCTGCCGGTTGCGCGAGCGGCGCCGCATGAGGAGCTGCCGCGAGACGCCGAGCCCGGCCTTCGTGTTCGTGTGGAACGGCCCGACCTGGGCCTTGCTCAGCGACTCGAGAGGGACGTGCTTCGCCTCGTCGCCGAAGAGCACGATGTCGATCGTGTCCTTCGGGTATTTCTGGAGGATGAGCTCCGTGAGGGCGAGGGCGACCTTCTTGGCCGGCGTGAAGCGGTCCTCGCCGTAGAGGATCATCGAGTGGGAGATGTCGATCGCGATCGCGGTCGCGCAGGCGCTCTGGTGCTCCACGTCGAAGACTTCGAAGTCGTCGGCGGTGAGAGCGAGCGCGTCCGGATCGCGCCGGGCCGCGTTCGCCACGGTCCGCATGCCGTCGAGTCGCGCGATGTCGTCGCCGAACTCGTAGGGACGGGTCTCGGGCAGCGTCTCGGCGCCCGTGCCTGCGCGGGGGATGGAGTGCAGCCCCGGTCCCGCCTTCTGGAGCGACGAGAAGATCTCCTCGAGCGCGTTCCGGCGGATGCGGCGCTCGCCGGAGCCCAGGAGCGTGAGGTTGCCGTCGCCGTCGCGGCCCACGATGCCCTGCTTTTCGAGGGCCGCGCGGAAAGCCTCGAGGTCGATGTTCTGTCCGATGATCCCGCGGCGCTGCAGCTCCCGCATCCACTGCATCGCCTGCTCCACGTCGCCGCCGAGGCGCGAGACCAGGTCGAGGAAGAGCTTCAGCAGCTCTTCGTACGTCAGCAGCGACTGGAGGAGGTCGAGAGGCAGCTCGCCGTACCGGTAGTCCACGCCGTCATGCTACGGCAGGTCGCCGGGTTCGCGCCGATGCTATCTTCGGCCGTGATGCAGGATCCGCCCGGAGACGTCGTTTCCCGCATGCGCGGCGACTGGGACCGGCGAGCCGAGGAGGATCACAAGCTTCACATCGCGACGGGACACGCGGGCTCGGAGGAGACGTTCCGGGCCTCGGGCGCCCAGGATCTCGACGCGATCGTTCTCGACGGCGTCGTCCTCGATCCCTCCGCGGAGATCCTCGAGATCGGGTGCGGCGTCGGCCGGCTGCTCGTCCCGCTCGCCGGGCGCGTCGCCGTCGCGCACGGGGTGGACATCTCGTCCGTGATGATCGGCAAGGCGAAGGAATACGCGGCGGGCGCGCCGAATGTCAGGCCCGCGCTCACGGACGGTACGTTCTCCAATCTTCCGGACGCATCCATCGATTTCGTCTTTTCCTTCATCGTCTTTCAGCACATCCCCGACCGCGCGCCGATCCGCCGTTACGTGGAAGAGGCCGCGCGCGTCCTGAAGCCGGGAGGCGTGTTCCGCTTTCAGGTGGACGGACGTTGGTGGTGGAGACACGCGGAGGGCGGCCCGGATACGTACAACGGCGTGAAGTTCTCGCCGGAGGAAGTCTCCGCACTGCTCGAAGGAACACGTTTCGCCGTCGTCGACACGTGGGGGGCCGAGGGCCACTACCACTGGGTCACGGCGCGGAAGGTCGGAGAGGGCGCCGCGGTTTCCGTCCGTCCCCGGGGGTGGGATCTCCCTCTCTTCGCGTCGCTGCTCCGGCGTCTCGGATCGTTTCGCCCGAGGAAGACCGCCGCGAGGATCCGCGACAGCGCCGGGTCGCTGAGGCCCCACTTGCTTCGGCTCGTGAAGCGGCTCGCGCGCGCGGACCACCCGACGTTCATCCTCGAGGCCTATCGCACGCTACTCGGCCACACCCTCGACGACGCGGGACGCGCGTTTCACGTCGCGATCCTCGAGAAGGGATTCGAGGACCGTGCCGCGCTCCTCGACACGGTCACGACGTCCCGCGGCTTTCTGGATCTCTACCGCCCGTTCGTGCCCGAGGTCCCCTGGTTTGCGGCTTACGAGGTTCTCATGCGTCTCGGGGAGCCGCCGCGGATGGCGGATTTCTTCGAACTGGTCGAGGCGGTGACGTCACGGATCGCGGGGCGTCCGTCTCGGAGCGCGATCGTGCTCGGCTTCAGAGCCGTTCTCGGATTCGAGCCCGACGAGGCGGCGTTCCGTCATCATCGCCTGCTCACCCAGGACCATCCCGACGGACGCCGGCTGCTCGTCCGGGAGCTGCTCGCGAGTCGAGAGTATCCGGCTCCCCCCGCCGCAAAGGTCTCGCGCCTCGCGCTTCTCCCCGGAGAGTCGGCGCCGGGCGAAGCGGCACTCGCGGCGAAGGTCCTCACCGAAGGTCGCGGCGCGGCCGACGATCGTGCCTTCATCCGGCTCGCATACGAGCGGCTCTTCGGGCGGGTTGCGGACGCCGACGGTGAGGGCTTCTATCTCCGCAAGCTCGAGGAGCGCGAGCTTTCGCGTGCCGGCGTCCTCCGGGAGCTGCTCTGGAGCGACGAAGGACGCGCGCGAGGCCGATCTTCCTGATCCGCGCGCTCACGTCACCCCAGATCGGGGAAACCCTCGAAGGGCCTGCCCGAGGGCCATTGCGAAGAGGACGAAGACGGGCAACGAGAGCTGATAGAGGAATCGGTTCCACGTCGGGTGGACGAGGTGGACCGGCTCCCACGAGCTCGTGCCGTATGCCGCGAGGTAGACGCAGAGGGCACCCGCGATCGCGTACGTGAAGAGTCGCGCCAGAGGGTGCATGAAGGCCCGGGCTCCCAGGACGAAAACGGCCGGAACGAGCCACCAGAAGCCGCTCCAGATTTCGGGTCGCACCATCTCGCGGCCGATGAGAGGGAGCACGACCGGGAGCCGTGCGGCCGTGCCCGAGACGAGCCCTCTGAGCGTGATGTCGTCCCACGTCTCCGAGTTTCGATTCGGAACGCCGACCCGCCACGACACATGCAGCGCGGCGGCGAAGAGGAAGACGGCCAGGGTGCCAGCCGCCGCGCGCACGGTTCCGGGACTCCACGGAAGACTCCGGCGCCGCCGCGCGATGACGCGGAGGGCCGCGCGCAGGGAAGCGATCGCCACGACGACCGCCGCGAGCAGCAACCCTTCCGTTTTCGCGAGCGCCGCTCCCCCCAGAAGAAGCCCGCCCGCCAGAGCCTCGGGTAGCCTCCGGGGAGCACGGAAGATCAGGACGAGCCCGCCTCCCCAGAGAAGCCCCATCGGAAGATCGCCGTAGGAAGTGATCGCGCCACCGTCCACGTCGAACACGATGCCCGGCAGGAACGTGACGGCGAAAGCGGTGAGCGCAGCGGCAAGCGTTCCGGCGAAGGGCCGGGCGACGTCGAAGACGAGCAGGAGGAGCACGGGCAGGAGCACCCCGTAAAGCGGGCGTGAAATGCGCTCGTCGTCGTCCGTTTCGAAGACTTCCTGTCCGGCTACCCGCAACACGGGAAGGAGGAGCGGATATCGCGGGTTCTGCAAGTAGACGCTCGCGTCCAGCAGAGCCGGCGCATTCACTGTCCGGGCGGCGCGCACGTAGGCCGCCGCGGGATTCCACGTCATCCGCGCATCGAAGCCGGACTCGACGCCCGAAACCGCATGCGAGAGAACAGCCAGGGAAACGAGCGAACCGGCGCCCGCGGCGGCGACGCACGCAGCCCGCTGAATCCGGGACGAGCGAGCGTGTGGGCGTTCACCTTCGCCGCGGACGAGACGAGCGCGCCAGGCCGCGAGAACGATCGGGACCGCGGAAACGGTCAGGACCGTCCCGCGCCGGAGATCGAAGCCGGCCCAGTGGCTGAGCGCGTAGAGCGTGACGCCGACGTACGCGAGCCCGAGGAGATACGCCCACGCGAGGCGCGGCGCGAGCGGTTTTCGGCGGAGTGAGGGCACGAGCGAGGTCAGCGCGAATCCGCAGGCCGCGAACAGGACGACCGACCCCAGCGACGCGACGATTCGCGCGGCGGTGCTCACGGCGAGGCCGGGCTCCTCAGGAAACGGCGGGGATTCACGAGGGCGGGGGGCGCGTCGGGCTGCCAGGCGAGAACGACGAAGGCAGTCGGCTTCCCGGAGAGGGCGAGCCGAAGCGCGCCCGGGTCGATCGACGCTGCGTGCCCGAGGTAGCGCGCCCGCCGCGGCGCGAGCGCACTACGGACGAAGTAGCCTTCGGCCGCATTCTCGTTCCCGTCCACGAGCCAATACGAGCCGTCGGGCGGGATGACGGCTGCTATTGCCTCGATGCCCTCCATGAAGCGCGGGCCGTAGTGCACGCGCCGCGCGACGGGGAGCGGGTCGGAGACGTGCGCGGAGCCGAACGCGAGGTTCTGGACGACGAGCTTCCACTGGCGCGGCGCGGCGGCGACGCAGAAGCCCGCCAGAGCGAGCGCGGCGAGGAAGGCGGAGGCGCGGCGAAACGACGCGCTCAGGGTCCCTTCTTCCATGTGAATCGCCGCAGCCCGTAGTGGCGCTGCCGGCCGTCGGCCGACCGGAACAGTGCGTCGATCGTGTGCGGGCCCTCGTCCCCCGGCTCGAACGCGTACGTCGCGTCGTAGCCCGCGGACCGGCAGTCCCCAAGGGACGGAACCGCCGCCTGGACGTCGGGGCGCGGGATGCGCGCGGCGCGCACGGGAGAGCGCTCCTCCCCGTCGAGCGTGATCGTCACGTGGAGGTCCTCGCCGGGAATCCGCGCCCAGCCCGAGACCCGGAGGGGGCCCGTCACGACGGCGTTCTCGGCCGGGACGTCGATCGAACCGAGCAGGGACGAGTCCTCGCGATAGAGCGTGCGGGGTGCGAGGCTGCCTCCGGCCGGAGTCCACGGCAGCGGATCGAGCGCCTTCGCCTCCGGCTCGTTCTTCACGACGGCGTAGAGGTCGTTCTTCATCCGGCCGTCGAAGCGCCTCACGAACAGGAGCCGCCCCGACGCGAGGCCGCGCGCGAGCCATTCCCGGTGCGAGCCGCGCATCTCCGGCGAAAGCCACGACTCGCGCACGAGGATGTAGGACGTCGGGAGCTTCTCGAGGAAGTCGATGAGGTCATCGGGAATCGGCGTCTTTCGTTCGTCCTCCTCGATGCGGATCACGATGGGCGACCCGAAGCCCGAGACGGCGGTAATGAGAGGTCTTCCGTGATCCGCGGCGCGAAGCACGGCGCGATAGTTGCCGTGCTCGGCGGTTCCCGCCGGCAGCTCGACGAGGCCGCCCTTCATGGGCGTCGCCGCCAGGAAGCGCGTGACGTCGTCGGGGTCGGCCTCGCCGCGGATGAGCGTGAGCGGCGCGGCCCGGTCCTCGAAGAGGAGGCCGAGTCCGGAGAGCACGAAGACGAGCGCCGCCGCGCGTGCGCGGCTTGTCCCTTGTCGGCGCCGGCTCCACGAATCGGCGAGGGCCTTCGCACCGACTCCCGCGAGGACGGCGAGGCCGAGGTACGCGAGCATGGCCCAGCGCGCAGGCGCGCGAATGCTCCGGAAAAGGAACACCGTCTCGAAGAGCACGCGGTGAAACGGGAAGTTCATGCCGAGAGAGCCGAAGAAGCCGATGACGGCCCAGATCCCGCCGACGAGGAGCGCCTCGGGGGGTCGCAGGAGGCGCAGGCTCTGCGGAAGATTCCCGCCGCGCGCGAAGGGCAGCGCCTTCGGGTAGAGGATCCAGCAGCGCGCGAGAAAGGCGAGCGTGAGGACGGCGAGCGCGCGGGACGGGTCGGTGGCCCTGAAGACCTCCCTTCCGCCGAACCGGACGTGGATGCCCACGGGGCTCGCCGCGAAGACCGCGAGGGTGCCCGCGATGACCGAGATCCCGTCCAGCCACGGCAGCGCGCGCCGGGCGCGCGAATCCGGCGGCGACGCGGCGGCCGGCGGGGCGGGGTCGCCCGGAGCGGCGCGCGTCAGGAGCACGGCCGCGAGCGGCAGGAGGAGAAGGAGCAGCCCCGGGAACAGGCAGCGCTCGTTCGGCGACGGCCACTCACAGAAGCCGCGCCACGTCCTGTTCCACGGATCCACGTTGAGCCAGTCCTTCGGCAGGGCGGACAGCTCGCGGGTCTCGCCGGCGCCGCGCGTGAACCCGTACAGCTTCGCGGCTCTCTGGTAGGGCAGGAGGAACGGCAGGAGGGCGATCCCCGCCACGCCGAGCGCGAGGGCGGCCCGCTTCGCCGCCGTGCGGTCCCGTTCGGCCCCGTGCCGGAACGCGAGGACGAGGCCGGTGACGCCGAGCGGGATGAGCGTCAGGACGAACCAGTGAACGACGCTCAGCGCGTTCAT
>JAMQPJ010000166.1 GCA_023717585.1 Thermoanaerobaculia bacterium | reverse complement strand
GTTGATGCGCGAGGAGACCGTGAAGGCGTTGTCCTTCTCCTCGAGAATGCGCTCGTTCGAGGCGAAGCCGCAAACCTGCGTCTTCTTGCCGAACGAGAAGAGATCGGGCGTGACGCTGAGACCCTGGAAGGCCCACATCGTGCCGGTGAGGCCCATGCCGGTCTGCACCTCGTCGAGGATGAGCAGCATCTCGTGCCGGTCGCAGAGCGTGCGCACCCGGGCGAGGAATTCGGGACGAAAGTGGTTGTCGCCGCCCTCTCCCTGGATCGGCTCGAGGATGAAAGCGGCGATGTCGTCGCCATCCTCGTGAATCGCCCGCTCGATCTGCGCGATCGACAGGCTCTCGAGGGCGATCGTCGCCGCGAGGCTCTCCGGGGTGAGGGGAAACGTGAGCTTCGGGTTCACGACACGCGGCCAGTCGAACTTCGGGTAGTACATCGTCTTCCGCGGGTCGCTCGTGTTCGTGAGGGAGAGCGTGTAGCCGGTGCGGCCGTGGAACGCCTGCTCGAAGTGCAGGATCTTCGAGCCGACCTCGCGGCGGTGGCCCCTGTGGAAGTTCCCCCGCACCTTCCAGTCGAAGGCGGCCTTCAGCGCGTTCTCGTTCGCGAGGGCTCCTCCCTCGACGAAGAACATGTGCTGGGAGTGCGTCGCCGGCACGGCGAGACGCGCGAACGTCTCGACGAAGGAGGCCATCTGCTCGGTGTAGATGTCGCTGTTCGCCGGTTTCGTGACCGCGGTCCACGCGAGCTCCTCGAGGAACTCCGGGGTCGTCAGCTTCGGGTGCGCGTAGCCGATCGGACAGGTGGCGAAGTGCGAGAAGAAGTCCAGGATCTCGACTCCGTGGAGCGAGTCGTGGATGAAGTTTCCGTGCGACTCCCGGAGGTCCATGACCACATGGTAGCCATCGACGAGGATGTGCTTCGAGAGCGTCTCGAGGGCAGTTTTCGCCCTTTCAAGGGGCAGGACGGAGGGAGGAGGAGAAGCCATCCGGGCATTCTAGCCCGTCCGTGCGGAAGGGCGTAAGACATTGACCACGAGAGCTTTGAAGGCTTCTTCAGGTCTTCAGGATCACCGAGCTGCCGCCGTCGGAGGCGGTGGACGTTTCGGCGGCGACGACGCAGTTCTTCCCCTTGGTCTTCGCGGCGTAGAGGGCGGAATCCGCCTTCTTGAGAATCTCGTTCTTCTGCTCGGCGGAGGGCAGGGACGTATTCACGTGGGCGCGGTACGTGGCGACGCCCACGGACATGGTCACGACGTTCTTGAGGTTCAGCGCGGGCTCGCCGGGGCCGATCGACATCGGCAGGAACGTCCAGTCGTCGATCGCCTTCCGGATCTTCTCGGCGATCGCGACGGCGGCGTCGAGGTTGGCGTCGAGAAGGATCACCGTGAATTCGTCGCCGCCGTAGCGGCAGGCGAGAGAGACGGTTTCCGCGAGGGTGCGCTGGAGGATGAAGGAGACCTCGCGGAGCACCTGGCTGCCCGCGAGGTGTCCGTGAAGGTCGTTCACCCTCTTGAGGTGGTCGCAGTCGAGGAAGAGGAGAGCGAGCTCGCCGTCTTTCGTCTCGCCGAGCCGGTCGATTTCACGCTGGAGCTTCCGGTGGAAGTAACGGTCGTTGTAAAGGGACGTGAGCGAGTCGCGCCGGGCGACCTCGCGGGCGCGCCGTTCGTCGAGGAGATTCTGAAGCGCGAGGGAAAGCGTATCCCCGAACAGCTCCATGAGGCGCTCGTCGCGCGGCGTGAAAGCGGGCTCGCCCTGGCGATTCAGAAGAATGAGAGAGCCGCAGACGTGGTTCTCGATCACGACGGGCACCGCGAGAACGTTCGTGATCGGCATCTCGAGAAGGGAGTCGATCTCGCGGGAGAAGGCGTGCGCGCCGCCGACCTCGTTCACGCAGGTGCGTTCGCCGCGTGCGTAGACGAATCCCGCGATACCGTCCACGGGCCGCACCTTGCGTCCGACGGCGCTGTCTTTCACGTCTCCCGCCGCGACGATGATGGTGAGCTCGTTGCGCGAGCGGTCGTCCTCCTTCGAGACCGGGTCGTCGAGGAGCAGCGCGCCCGCCTGCGACGGCACGAACTCCAGGGCGCGGTTCACGAGCGTGATGAGGAAGCGGTCGGGCGGCGTCCCGCTCGTTTCGTCGAGAAGGCGGTGGCGCTCCATGTAGCGCACCAGTTGCTTGGGGGAGATGACCCTTGCCGCTCTATTGCTCACGATGTGGCGTCATTTTACGCCTCGGCGCGCGGTTCCTCGAAGGCGCCGCTCAGCCGAGGCGCTGCAGGACATCCCGGGCGCGCGCGCGGAGCCCGTCGATTCTCGCTTCGTATTCGCCGAGCTGGGGCGCGTAGCGGAGGAAATCCACGTCCGAGAGGAGCGCCCGGACGTCGTCGAGCTGCGCAGCCGGGAGGCCGCGCTCGGCGAGTCCGGAAAGGACGTCGGCCGCGGACGCACCGTCGGGAACGAGATACCGGCGAAGGAGCGCCTCGCGAAGGGCGCGGTCGACCCGTGCCGCCGCGCGTTCCTTCGTTTCACCCGGCTCCGGCCGCAGGGCTTCCTGCCAGGCGCCGCTGGTCTTTCTTCGACGGGCGAGAAAGATCGCGCCGACAGCCAGGAGGGCCGCTCCAGGGATCGCCGCGACGGCCCAGAGCGGGACCGTCACGGTGCGGTGCGAGAGGTCCACGACGGCCGGCGCCCCGGCGGGCGGTGTCGTCTTCAGTGCGCCGGACGGCTGGGAGGGCAGCGTGGTCTCGGCGGTCGTGAGCGCGGCGCCGCCCTTGAGAGGGGAGCCTTCCGCCACGAAGGTGAGCGGCGCGGTCGTCTTCGTCACGATCCTCTTCTCGGCGGGGTCGAAGACGGCGAGGGAGATCGGCGGAATCGTCACCGTGCCGCTTTCTTTCGGTACCAGAACGTAGCTCCATTCCGTCGAGACCTGCGTGCGGCCGGTCCGTGCGGCATCGGACTTGACGCTCGGCGGATACAGGGTCACGCCCGCGACATCGACCTTCGGCATATCGGTCGCCGTGCGCAGGTTGCCGGCACCGGAGAGCCGGAGGCGCAGCGTGACGGCCTCGCCGGGGGCGACGCGCGTGCGATCCAGCTTCGCGCTCAGATCGAAACGGCCGACGGGTCCGTGGAACGGGGTATTGCCCGGGATCGGGAGGATCCTGAGCGTGAGGGGTTTGGCGACGAGGTCCATGACCTCCGGCCGCGGGAAGAAGCCGAACGGATCGTTGAGGGGATCCGGAGACATCCGGACGCTCGTGCGGATCTTCGCCTCGGGAATGTTGACGGTCCCGGGGTTGAGTCCCGAGACGAGCTTCTTGAGGAGCGTGAACCGCATCACCGTGCGCCCATCCACGACGCCGCGGTGGCCCACGGGCTTCTCCGGCTTCTCCAGGTCTTCGGCCCAGCAGCCAGGAAAGTGCGGGGGGTCGAGGTACTCGAGACCCTGCACGTCGGCCTGCGTGAGGAGCTCGTAGTGAAGCGTGATCTCTTCGCCGACGTACGCGGTCGTTTTGTCGGGCGTGACGCGGAACTCGATCAGGGGCCGGGCCCGCGGGGCGCCCGGCGCGGCCACGCGGGAGGCCGCGCCGTCGCGCCGCCTGAGGATGGAAACGAGCGGGTCGTCGTCCTCCGGCTCGGCGGGCTGAGCGGCGTGCCCGCGGGCGGGCCCGACGTCGAGGAGATAGCTCGCGGCCTTCACTGCCTTGTCTCCGAAGCCGAACGAGACCTCGCCGACCTCGGCCGGGCCGGCGCCCAGCGGCTTGAGGAAGTACGTCAGGGAGAGCGAACGGCTGAAGACCCCGTTCACGTAGGACATCTGGTCCGACTTCGAGGGACCGCCCACGAGGCCCAGGTTCTTCAAGGGGAGGGACCCGGGGAGGCGCAGCGTGCCGCCGAGTCCGGAACCGGAGAACGCGTAGGTGAGCCTGACGACGTCGTCCGCCGCGGGCCTCGCCTTGTCGACCAGAACCTGCACGGTGATTTCATCGGCGGCGCGCGCGGGAGGCGCCGCGACCATGGCTGCGGCGGAGACGAGGGCGGCAAACAGGGGGGCGCGTTTCACCAGTCCCTCGCGACGCGCCGCTTGCTGCGCTGCTCGGCGACTTTCTTCTTCTGCTCGTCCAGGTCCGACCGCTCGATAGCCGCCAGGAGCTGCTCGGCCTTGTCGCGCGTCATGTTCGCCTTCTGCTCGAACTCCTTCTCCTGCTGCTGCTTCTTCTTCTGTTCGTCGTTCCCCGCCTGCTGCTTGTCGTTCGGTCGCTCGGGCTGCTTGTCCTTCCCGTCCTTCCCGCTCTTCTTGTCGTCCTTCCTGTCTTTCTGCTCCTGGTCTTTCTGCTTCTCTTCCTCGGCGCGGCGCACGCACAGCTCGTAGTTCCAGGCCGCGTCCGCGTCCCCGGGGCGGCGCTTCAGCGCCTCGCGAAAGGCCGCGGCCGCGGGCTCGTACTTTTTCTCGCGGTAGAACGTCTGGCCGGTGTTGAAGGCCGCGTCGGCCGCGAGGCCGCCGCGGGCTTCCTTCCGAGCTTTCCCGAGCGACGCGAGCGCCTCGGGCGCGCGGCCCGCCTTCGACTGCGCCGTGCCGAGGTTGTACGCGCCCGTCGGGTCCCGGGGATCGAGCGCGACTTCCTGCTGGAAGTGAGAGAGAGCCTCGGCGTGCTTCTTTTCGGCAAGCGCCTTTTCGCCCTTTTTTGCTTCGGAACGGGGAGAAGAGAGCATTTTTCTTAGAAAGGGGAGAGGGGGCTGCGCTTCGGGAGCGGCTTGAGCGTCTGGCGGCGCGGGCGCGGCGGCGCCGTTCGAGGAGGCCGACGAGGGCGCCAAGGGCGCCTGAGCGGGCACGGGCGCCACCTGCTGCTGAGCCCGCGCAACGCTCAATGGTGGGGCGCACAGCACCGCCGCTGCTGCTACTGCTGCCACGGCGCCCTCCCTCTTCCCCCTTCTAAGCAAATTCCGAAGGAAGCCCGAAGCTCCTCCATTACTCGAAGCGCTTCTTCCCCTTCCGAATCCGAGCAAAAGAATTCCCAGCGCCCCCACCGCGACGCCGAGCGGAATCTGGAAGCGCTCCTCGAGCGACGTGACGAGGACCTCGGACAAAGGCCGTCGCGCCCCGAGATCGATCTGCCGGGCGACGCCCTCGAGGTCCGTGCGGCCCGGGGAGACGACGGTGGAAGATCCTCCGGTCTCCGCGGCGAGCCGGCGCAGCAGTTCGGGATCGGCTTTCGAGAGCACGGGCTGGCCCTTCCCGTCGCTCTTGAAACCGCTCGTGCGCCCGGCCGCGTCGAGGTCCGGAACCGGAGCGCCGCCTCCGTTCAGGGCGCCCACGAAGACGGTGTGTACGGTGATGCCTTCGGCCTTCGCGCGCGCGATCGCAGAGTCCACGCCGCCCTCGAGGTCCTCGCCGTCCGAAAAGACGACGACGTTCCTGCCGCCGGCCGAGCCGGCCGGGAACAGATCGGCTGCGGCCCTGAGTCCCGCGGCGATAGACGTTCCGGGCTTCGGCCCCATGCCGGGCTCCATCGCGTCGAGGAACAGGCCGACCGCCGCAGCGTCGAGCGTGAGCGGAACGAGCGTCTGAGCCTCTCCCTCGCAGGCGACGAGAGCCGCGCGATCGCTTCCGAGCCGCGAGAGAAGGGACTGAGCGGCCTGGCGGGCGAGGACGAAGCGCGAGGGCGAGACGTCGGCCGCCCGCATCGAGGCGGACGTGTCGACGACGAGCACGACGTCTGTGCCGCGCCGCTCGGCCGTCTCCGTCGTCCGGCCCCAGCGCGGACGCGCGAGCGCCGCCCCGAGGCCGAGGATCGAGAGGAGGACGAGGAGAGAGGTCGCGGCGGGGAAGTGGCCCGCTCGCGCGAGGCCCGCCTTGGCCGCGAGGGCGGGGGAAACGAGCGTGGCGCTCCTTGCCGCGCGCCGCCGGACGGCGAGGACGAGGGCAAAGGCCGCCAGAACCGCGAGCAGGAGGCCGGGGACGAGCAGCTCCGGCTCGGCGAAGAGCGCACGGAGCGCGGTCATCGGGGCGTCACCGGAAAGAGAAAAAGAGCCGCGAGCCCGGCGAGCGCGAGGCAGGCGGCCGCGGGCCTCGCGGCGAGCGGGAAGACCTCTCGAAAGCGGGTGTACTTCGTCGTCTTGATCTCGCTCTTCTCGAGCTTGTCGATCGTCGCGAAGGTCTCGGTGAGACCCTGCGCGTCCGTCGCGCGGAAGAACCGGCCGCCCGTCACGTTCGCGATGCGCTGGAGGAGCGCCTCGTCGACGTCCACCTTCGCCTTGATCCGCCTTTCCGTGACCCTTCCGGTTTCGGGGTCGCGGAAGGGGATCGGGATGTCGACGGGCCCGCCGGTGTCGGTCCCGACGCCGACGGTATAGACGCGCACGCCCAGCGCCTTCGCCACGCCGGCCGCGGTGTCCGGGTCGATCTCTCCGGCGTTGTTCGCGCCGTCGGTGACGAGAACGATGACGCGCGACTTCGCCTTGGACGGCTTCAGGCGCGCGAGCGCGTTCCCGAGCGCGAGGCCGATGGCCGTGCCGTCGCCCTGGTCGCCCAGCTTCAAGCCCGCGATGCGGTCGAGGACCATTCCGCGGTCGGTCGTGAGCGGGCTGACGGTGCGCGAGCGCCCGGCGAACACGAGGAGGCCGACCCGGTCGCTCGAACGCCCTTCGATGAACTTGCGCGCGCAGGCCTTCGCGACGACGAAGCGGTTCTTCGGCCGGAAATCCTCGGCGGCCATCGAGCCGGAGGCGTCGAGGGCGATGAAGATGTCCACGCCCTCCGTCCACGACTCCGTCCGCTCGAGGCCGAGCCGCGGGCGCGCGAGCGAGACGACGAGGCCGGCGTAGCCGAGCAGCGCGAGCGCGAAGGGCAGATGACGGAGCCGCACGCGCCACGTGGACGGCACCCGGGAGACGTGGGCGAGCGTCGGAACGACCAGCGCGCCGTCGCCTCGTCTCTCGCTCAGGATCCGGAGGACGATCGCGAGCGGAATCAGGAGCAGGAGGAGCAGGAGGAGCGGGTCCCGGAACGAGAGTCCCGGCGGGATCAGGGACAGGGCGAGGGCTCGGAGTCCCGTCATGAGGCCGCCCGCCACTTCGGAGCCGCGCCCGAACCCGCCGCTTCCTGCGTCTTCTCCTCCGCTTCTTCCTCCGCCCGCTGCCGCGCCTCGACATCGGCGAGGACGACGCGCGCCCGCACGAGGGCCTGCCGGGCGTCCTCGCGCGTCGCGGCGCCCTTGCCGAACTTCACGCGGTCCGCGGAAGCCAGAAGATCGGGGAAAGCCGCTTCGCGCGGAAACTCGAAGCCCCTTTCGCGCAGGCGGCGCACGGTTTCGAACGTCGTCCATTCGAGGACCGGATCGCCCGTCGCGCGCTCGAGGAAGCGTTTCACCGCATGCGTGAGCTCCGAGTAGAAGTCGCGCGCGTCGTCGCCGAGGCCTTCGGCGGCCGCCGCGAGCCGCGCGAGCGCGAGGCGGAGCTCCTCGCCCGGCGGGATCGCGGGCACGGCCGGCTCGGCTGCCGCGGTTTTCCCGCGACGGCGCGACACGAGCCAGGCGACGAGAGAGGCGGCGAGCGCCACGCCCGCCGCGAGCGCGACCCAGTACTTCGCGGGCCAGGCGGGAATGCGCACCGGCTTGTCCGCCTTCGGCGCGATCTCGTCGGGCTTCTGGTCGGGAGGAAGACGGGACGCGACCGTGAGTTCCACGGCGGGCGGGCGCACGTCGAGCTTGCGGCCAAGAGAAGATTCTTCGAATGTGTAATGCGGCCCCGGCACGCTCACGGTCCCCGCGGAAAACGGAAACAGCGCGACCGTCTGGGACCATTCGAAGGAATCCCCGGTCTTCGATTTCGTCAGAGTGGGCGCCGCCGGGCTCTCGAACTCGAGGACCGCGCCACCGGGCGGCCGCGCTCCCTCAGCCGGCGCGGGCGTCACGAGCGCATCGAGAGTGAGCGTCGAGCCGGCCGGGATGCGGGCCGAATACGTCACGACCACGCGATCGCCGAGGGACACGGAAGCGCGATCGACGGTCGCGGAGAAGGTCGGTCCCTCTTCACCATGCAAAGAAAAAACAGCGCAGCCCGCCGCGATCAGAAGAGTCGCGAGCTTCAGCCCGGCGGTGCGCGAGGGAGCAAAAAGAATTCTCTTCATCTCCCCGCCGCCTTGCGTTTCTCGCGCTCCTTGAAGAAGCGCACGAGGGGCAGCTCGTAGGACGCGTCCGTCCGGAGCGGGATCGAGTCGATGCCGGTGGTGCGGAAGACCGCCGCGGGCTCGGGCATGCCGGCCCCGCGTCGCCCCCAGGCCTCGCGAAACGCCGGGTCGGCGGTGTCGAAGACGCCCGTGGCGCCCGTCTCGGCGTCGCGCAGGCGCACGAGGCCCGCCGGCGGCAGGAGCTGCTCCCGGGGATCGCTGATCGGAATCGCGACGACGTCGTGGCGCTTGTTCAGGGTCTTGAGCGGCTTCTCGTATCCCGCGGCGAGGACGTCCGACACGACGAAGACGACGGCGCGCTGCTTGAGAAGCGATGCCGCGCTCCGGAGCGCGAGGGTGAGGTCGGTGCCGCGGCCGACGGGCGCGAGCGAAAGCGCGTCCCGCGTGATCGCGAGCGCGTGGTCGACGCCCTTGCGCGGCGGGTGGTAGCGCTCGAGCCGGTCCGTGAAGAGGAGCGCGCCGACGCGGTCGTGGTTCTTGACGGCCGCGAACGAGAGCAGAGCCGCGAGCTCGGCCATGAGCTCGCGTTTCGTGAGGTACTGCGAGCCGAAACCCTGGGACGCCGAGAGGTCGAGGAGAAGGAGGACCGTGAGGTCGCGCTCCTCCACGTACTTCTTGACGTGAG
The DNA here is from genome assembly GCA_023717585.1 of Thermoanaerobaculia bacterium. GTDB lineage: Bacteria > Acidobacteriota > Thermoanaerobaculia > UBA5066 > UBA5066 > Fen-183. The sequence continues at coordinate 1,726 of JAMQPJ010000166.1, read as the reverse complement.
GGACGCCCGTCCGCGCCGTGACGTTCCAGTCGATCGTCCTCACGTCGTCCCCGGGCACGTACTCGCGAACCTCGGAGAACTCCATTCCGCGGCCCCGGAAGACCGAATGGTATTCGCCGCCGACGCCCGCATCCACGAGCCGGTTCGTCCGGATGCGGATGCGGTGGAGCTTGCGGACGATCTCGCGGGGTAACACGGCCGTCAGGGCACTTCGACCCGCTCGAGCAGCCTCTTGACGACCTGGTCGCTCGTCACGTTCTCGGCCTCGGCCTCGTAGGAGAGGAGGACGCGGTGACGAAGCACGTCCGGCGCGACGTCCTTGACGTCCTCCGGCACGACGTAGCCGCGGCCCGCGAGGAAGGCGCGCGCGCGGGCCGTCGCGAGAAGAGCGAGCGTGGCGCGCGGCGAGGCGCCGTACGACACGAAGTCCGCGAGATCCGACAGGCCGTAGGCCTTCGGGTCGCGCGTGGCGGCCACGAGCTCCACGAGGTAGCCCTTGATGCGCTCGTCGGCATAGATGCCGCGCACGAGAACGCGGAGGTCGCGGATCATCTCCGGCGTCAGAACGGGCCGCACGGACGCGGACGCGGCCGCCTCGGTCGTGTCGCCCATCCGGTCGAGGATCAGGCGCTCCTCGGCCTTCGAGGGGTAACCGACCGTCAGCTTCATGAGGAAGCGGTCGACCTGGGCTTCGGGCAGCGGGTACGTGCCCTCGTGCTCGATGGGGTTCTGCGTCGCGAGGACGAGGAACGGGTCCGGCAGGGGCGTCGTCGTGTCACCGACCGTCACCTGCCGCTCCTGCATGGCCTCGAGGAGCGCGGACTGCACCTTGGCCGGAGCGCGGTTGATCTCGTCCGCGAGGACGAGGTTCGCGAAGACGGGGCCGCGCCGGGCGACGAACTCCTGCGTCTTCGGGTTGAAAACGAGCGTGCCGATGAGGTCGGCCGGCAGGAGGTCCGGAGTGAACTGGATGCGGGAGAACGAGGCGTCGAGGCCTCGCGCGAGGGTCCTGACGGCCAGCGTCTTGGCGAGGCCCGGGACGCCTTCCAGAAGGAGGTGGCCGTCCGCGAGGAGGCCGATGGTGAGCCGGTCGATGAGGCCGCCCTGGCCGACGATCACCTTGCGGATTTCCGTCAGGAGGGCCCCGACGAGCAGCGATTTTTCGCGGATTCTCTCCGTGAGGGCGGCCGGGTCGAGGCCGGGGGTGGCGGTGGCTGGCGTCGTGGTCGTCGTCATCGTGTCCCTTCGAAGGCCTCATTACGACGCCGAATCGGCATCGGAGAACGGCCGCAAGTCGGTCAGAGCAAGGGGAATGCCGACTCGGTCGCGCCGCTTTTCGTCCGTTCGATGTCGGGGAGAGGATAACTCCCGGCGGCCCGGCTTATGCTGGGCCACGGATGGCTCTCCTTCCCTGCTCCCGCGCAGTCTGCCTCGCGCTGGCAGGCTTCCTGTTCGCGGCGCCCGCCTCGGGCGCGAGGAAGAAGCGCCCGACTCCGACCGCGACGCCGGCACCTGCCGCGACGCCGACTCCGGTGCCGTTTCTGCGGGCGGCGGGTTCGTGCCTGCGATACGAGCCGGGCGCCTACGTCGTTCTGTCGGAGGTCGGCCAGCCCGGTCGCGCCTTCCACATCGACTCGAACACGGTGATCACGGCGGCCGCGAAGCGCGGGGTTCGCCTCAGGATCCTGTATGAGGACGGCCCGGACGGCCCCGTCGCACGGAGGAT
>JAMQPJ010000160.1 GCA_023717585.1 Thermoanaerobaculia bacterium | reverse complement strand
CCCCTCTCGATGGCCTCCGGCGCGATCGGCTTTTCGCGCTACCTCAACTTCATCTTCCCGGAGATCCCGGACCGCTGGGAGGCGCCCGTCGCGTCGCTCCTCTGCGTCGCGGTGACGCTGCTCCTGATGCGCCGGATCGGCGCGATCGGGAGGTTCTCGGTCGTCCTCTGGATCGGGGTTCTCGCGACGCTCGGGATCGTGATCGGGCTGGGCCTCCCGCACCTCAAGGCCGAAGCGTTCCGGTTCTGGGACGCGCCCGTCGTCTCCGCGCCGGGGATTCCCCCGCCCGTGGGAGTCTTCGGCGGGCTCGGCCTCGCGCTGATCCTCGCCGTGTACGACTACCTCGGCTACTACAACGTCTGCTATCTCGCCGAGGAGATCAAGGAGCCCACGAAGACGATTCCACGCGTCATCGTGATCTCGATCCTCTCGGTGGCGGTCCTCTACATCCTCATGAACGCCTGCATCGTCTCGGTCCTCCCGATGCAGGAGGCCATGAGCTCGAAGTCCACGGTCGCGGATTTCGTCGCGGTGCTCGCGGGGCGGCCCATGGCGCGCGTCGTGACCGGCCTCATCCTCTGGACCGCGTTCGCGTCCGTGTTCTCGCTGACGCTCGGCTATTCGCGCATCCTCTTCGCGGCGGCACGGGATGGAAACTTCTTCCCGGTGTTCGCGAAGCTGCATCCGACGGAGGGTTATCCCGTCGTCGCGCTCGTCGCGCTGGGCGGCGCGGCCTCCGTATTCTCGTTCCTGAACCTCAAGGTCGTCGTCTCGGCCATCGTGTCGATCCGGGCGATCATCCCGTTCATGGCGCAGATCGCGGCGGCGCTCGTTCTCCGGAAGACGCGCCCCGACCTCGCGCGGCCGTTTCGCATGTGGCTCTACCCGTTGCCGGCGTTCATCGCCCTCCTTCTCTGGGGCTTCGTCCTGTTCTCGCCCGAGAAGGGGTTCAAGGCGGCGGGGCTCGCCGTGATCGGAGCGGGCATCGTCGCGTACCTCGTCACCGCCCGGCGAAAGTCCGAGTGGCCGTTCACCGCCCCGGCCTCCGGCCGGGACCGAAAGGAGACCCCATGAGCCACCTGGCCGTTCTCACGAGCGGAGGAGACGCGCCCGGCATGAACGCGGCGATCCGCGCGGTCGTGCGCGCCGGCATCGCGCAGGGATGGACTGTTTCCGGCGTGCGCCACGGCTTCGCGGGCCTTCTCGGCGGCGAGCTGGTCCCGCTCGGCCCGCGCGACGTCGGTGGAATCATCCAGCAGGGCGGCACGATTCTCGGCAGCGCCCGATGCGAGGCGTTCAAGACGCCCGTGGGACGCGAGCAGGCGCTCGGCGTTCTCAGGGCTCGCGGCGTCGAAGGGCTGGTCGTGATCGGTGGAAACGGATCGCAGATGGGCGCGCACCTGCTCACGAAGGCGGGATTCCCGGTCGTGGGTGTCGCCTCGACGATCGACAACGACCTGCCGGGTTCGGACATCACGATCGGCGTCGACACCGCCCTCAACATCGCGCTCGAGGCCATCGACCGCCTGAAGGTGACGGCCTCGTCGCACGAGCGCGCGTTTCTCGTCGAGGTGATGGGACGCAATTGCGGTTACCTCGCGCTCATGGCAGGGATCGCCGGCGGAGCGGAGGCGATCGTGATCCCCGAGATGGAGACGAGCCCCGAGGAGCTCGCGAAGGAGCTCTTCACCGCGCGCGAACGGGGCAAGAAGCACGCGATCGTGGTCGTGGCCGAGGGGGCGCGCCACAACGCGCGGGCGCTCGCCCAGTACTTCCGGGAGAACGAAAAGCGCCTGGGCTTCGACCTTCGCGTCACGCAGCTCGGGCACGTGCAGCGTGGCGGTTCGCCCGGAGCTTTCGACCGGCTTCTCGCGACGCGGCTCGGGGCGGAGGCCGTCCGGCGGCTCACGGCCGGGGAGTCCGGCATCCTCGTCGGCCAGCTCAAGGGATCCGTTGCTTCGACCTCCCTCGAAGACGTCGTCGGGGGATCGAAGCCTCTCGATCCCGCCCTCTTCGCCCTCGCGCGCGCGATGTCGAGCTAGCGCCGCGTGCTTCGCCACCGACCTCCTTCACCGCTCGAGAAACGCCGGTTCGGCCTGATAACATCCCGCCTCCGAACGGGACGGCGACGTACCCAAGTGGTTAAGGGAAGGCTCTGCAAAAGCCTCATTCGTCGGTTCGACTCCGACCGTCGCCTCCACTCCCGTGCCCCATCCGGTCCGCCTTCCGGCGTAAGCTTCGCGACGCCGGAGTGGCGGAATGGCAGACGCAGGGGACTTAAAATCCCCTGACCCGAAAGGGTCGTGAGGGTTCGAGTCCCTCCTCCGGTACCAGTCGCTCCTGCGTGCAAGAAACGCCGCCCTTTTACGCATGACCTCGTAGGGCCGGTGGTACCGGCCGGGAGGATGGGATGCACGCCAGTCGCCTCGCTCCAGGGTTCCTTTCCGCGGTCTTCCTGCTGCTCGCGTCTCCCGCCCCGGCCCAGTCGGTCTGGACAATTCCGGGGATCGTGAACGCGGGCGGCCTCAACAACACGCGCTTCGTCTCGGACGTCACGCTGACGAATCCGGGGCCGACGGCCACGCACGTCACGCTCTCCTTCATCCCGTCGGCGACCTCGAACGCGAGAGACGTCACGCTGAACGCGGGCGAGACGGTGGTGTACGGGAACGTCGTCGCTTCGCTGTTCGGAACCTCGGGCGCCGGAGCTGTTTCGATCTCCTCCGACCAGCCGCTCCTCGTCCGCGCCCGCACGTACAACACGGCATCCTCCGGCACGTACGGCGTCTCGCTTCCCGTCGTCGCCTCGGATCGGCTGCTCTCTCCCGGAGACCTGGGGGACAGCCTCTGGGTCAGTCAGGACGTGTCCTCGTCGGCGGGCTATCGGACGAACATCGCCCTTGTCTTTCCGGACGCGTCGGGAGGCGCGGCCACCGTGAGGGTCTACGATTCGGGTGGCGTCGAGCGCGGACATCAGGACTACTCCCTCGATACCCCGGGCCTGCAGCAGTTCTCGGTGGGGTCGTTCGCGGGCGCCGTCTCCGTGGGACGCGCGCAGGTCGTCGTGACGCGCGGACGCGCGGCCGGGTACGCGGTCGTCGTCGACAACATCACGGGCGACAGCTCGCTCTTTTCGTTCGAGGACCCGCCGGCCGGCATCCAGGACGTCCTCGTCAACGGCGTGGCCCGGGCGAACGGGCGAAACGGCGCGTTCTTCCGGACGGACGGGCGCTTCTACAACCCCACGAACACGGACGCGACGGTTCAGGTCTCCTTCCACGCGAGCGGCAGCGCGAATCCCTCGCCCGCGTCCGCGTCGTTGGTGGTGCCCGCCGGAAAGATCCGCGACGTGGTGGACGTCCTCGATTCGCTGCTCTCTCTTCCCGTCGGATCCGCCGGCGCGTTGAGGTTCCGGACCGACTGGCCGGTCGCGATCCTGTGCCGGACGAGTAACGTGGATCCCACGGGCGCGCGCCCCGGCACGTTCGGCTCGCAGCAGAAGCCCGTGCCGCTCCTGTCCTTCCTGACGCCGGCGGACGCGGGGGCGTCGATCACGGGGATACGGCAGGATGCGGCGTTCCGGACGAACGTCGGCTTCGCCGCGGGAGCGGACGGCGCTTCGTACACGCTCACGCTCCTGAATGCCTCGGGCGCAGCCGTCGCGACGACGGGGGCTTCTCTCGGCGGCTTCGGCTGGACTCAGCCCGGGATCCAGGATCTCTTTCCGGCCGTCACGGTCCCCGCGGACGCGACGCTCCGCGTGAACGTGACGGCCGGCAGCCGCGACGTC
>JAMQPJ010000153.1 GCA_023717585.1 Thermoanaerobaculia bacterium | reverse complement strand
CCGTCAAGACCTCGATCGCCGTCGCCCAGGAGGGGAAGAGCGCCACCCAGCAGAAGCGCGACGAGCTGAAGACGGAGATCGAAGAGATCCGCAACTCCGTCAGGGCGAACCTCGCGAAGCTCGAGGCGCTGCAGAAGCAGAAACACGCCTCGGACGTGAAGGCCACGACGCTCGAGCGCCTCGTCCGCGAGCTGCGCCGCTCCCTCGAGGAAAAGGAGGCCACGATCGCCGCGCTCGAAGAGAAGATGCAGGAGCTGACGAAGACGACGGAAGAGCTGCGGTCGACCGTGAAGGAGAAAGAGGCAGTCGTGAAGGAGAAGGAGGCCGTCATCGCCGACCGCGAGACGCAGATGTCGGCCGCCTACGTCCTCATCGCGTCGCAGAAAGCGCTGAAGAAGGCCGGCCTCGTCGAGAAGAAAGGCGCCGTGCTGGGCCTCGGAGGGAACTGGCAGCGGACGGGCCAGTTCGACGAGACGCTCTTCAAGCAGATCGACACGCGCAAGGAGACGGAGTTCGACGTGCCCGCCGCGCCGAACAAGGCGCGGGTCCTCTCGGATCACCCGAAGGACAGCTACACGCTCACGAAGTCGGGCCCGAAGGCGTGCACGCTGACCGTGACCGACGCGGCGCGGTTCTGGAGGGGCAGCAAGTACCTCGTCGTCATGCTGCCGGACTGAGCGGCGTCAGCCCGGCGACGAAGGCCCGAGGGAACCTTTCTTCGACACCTGCGTATTCCCTGACGATGGCGCATGCGCGAAGGATTCGGGCCCTTCTGCCTTCGCATCTCGTCCTCGCTTTCCTCCTGGTCCATCCGGGCATCCCGGGGCGCGCGCTGGGTGAGACCGCTCTCAGGCCCGCGATCTCGCCGGCCGTCGACGCGATCAAGCTCTCGCTCCAGAAGGGCGACTTCGACACCGCCATTTCCGTCGGCGAGAAGGCGGTCGCCGAGTCGCCCGGCGACGCTCTCCTGCAGCTATGGCTCGGCCGCGCTTACGGCAGCAAAGCGGGAGCGGCCTCCCTCTTTTCGCGGATGTCGCTCGCGAAAAAGTGCCGGGCGGCCTTCGAGAAGGCCGTGACACTCGACCCGACGAATGTGGACGCGCATTTCGCTCTCCTCGACTACCACCTGCAGGCTCCCGGAATCGCGGGAGGGGACAAGGACGTCGCGCGCAAGCAGGCCGACGAAATCCTCCGGCTCGACCCGACGCGCGGGCATCTCGCCTGGGGCAGAGTCTGGGAGGAGGCGAAGGACCAGGCCAGGGCGGAGGCCGAGTATCGGAAAGCCATCGAAGCCGGCCCGAAGGAGATCCGGGGCCGGATCGCCCTCGCGAGCCTCCTGGTGACCTCGAAACGTGTTCCGGAAGCGCGCGAGATCTGGCTGCAGTTCGCGAAAACGGAGCCCGATCAGTCCTACTGGCACTATGCGCTCGCACGCATTTCGGTCGCCACCGGTGAAGATCTCACGGGCGGCGTGGAGCACCTCAGGGCATACCTCGCCGTCCCGCCGAGGCCCGACACCCCGACGTGGGCTGATGCGCACTGGCGGCTCTCCAACCTCTATGAAAAGATGGACCGCAGGGACGAGGCGAAGGCGGAGCTTCGGGAAGCGCTCAAGCTCAACCCCGACCACGCGCCCGCCAGGAAAGACCTGAAGCGGCTGGAGAACTGAGACGCGACGAGTACACGCTTTCGTGCGCCGGCTTACCCCATGTGGTCTCGGTCGAGCCGCTGACGGGGCGCCCACCACGGCATCGGGTTACAGGCCAGCACGATCGGTGGCCCGAGAGGGG
>JAMQPJ010000135.1 GCA_023717585.1 Thermoanaerobaculia bacterium | reverse complement strand
GGAGCGGCTTTGGCGGGGACTCCGTCCGGTTCGACGCGGACCGCGTCGCGGGCCGCGCCCACCTCCAGTTCAAGCGCAGCGGCGGCGCCGGATTGCCCGCCGGTGTGCTCGCGACGCTGGCCGTGCGCGGTCTCGTTCCGGGGACCACGCTCGTGCGCGTGACGGCGGGGACGGCGTCGACGGCGGGCGGAGCCACGCCGACGCCGCGCGTCGAGGCGGCTTCTCTCACGGTGAAGCAGGTGCCATGACCTCACGTTCTCGGACCCGCACCCACGCGCGAGGGTTCTCGCTCGTCGAGCTCGTGATCGTCTGCGCCTGCATCCTCATTCTCACGGCGATGATCGTGCCGGTGACGCGCTTCGGGATCGTGCGCCAGAAGGAAACGGAGCTGCGCGAGGCGCTGCGCTCGATGCGCAGCGCGATCGACGACTTCAAGCGCCTCTCGGACCAGGGCCTCATCCCGGTGGACCTCGATACCGAGGGGTACCCGAAGACTCTCGACAAGCTCGTCGAGGGCGTCGACCTCGTGGGCCAGGTCAAGAAGAAGAAGAGGTTCATGCGGAAGATCCCGTTCGATCCGATGACCGGCAAGGCGGAATGGGGCCTTCGGAGCTATCAGGACGATCCGGACGCGCGCTCCTGGGGTCGCCAGAACGTGTACGACGTGTACTCGCTCTCGCCGCTGACGGGCCTCGACAAGACGAAGTACAAGGACTGGTGATGCGAAGAGGAAACGGCTTCACTCTCGTCGAGCTTCTCGTCGTGATGGCGATTCTGGGCATTCTCGTCGCCATCGCGGTCCCGCAGCTCCAGAAGGCCCCGATCCGCGCGAAGGAAGCCACACTGCGCGAGGATCTCTTCACCTTCCGTTCGTGTCTCGACCAGTACTACGCGGACAAGGGTCACTATCCGGACACGCTCCAGACGCTCGTGACGGACAAGTACATCCGCAGGATCCCGGTCGACCCGTTCACGAAGTCGGCCGACACGTGGCAGGTCGTCATGGAGGAGCCCGACTCCTCGGAGACGGCCTCGCAAGAGCCCCCGGGGATCATCGACGTGAAGAGCGGGGCGAAACAGGCGTCGCTCGACGGCTCTCCTTACAACACATGGTGAAAGCGACCTGAAGGTGAAGAGCCCGGGCCGCGGCTATACGCTCGTCGCGCTCATCGTCGGAATGACGGTGATGACGATTCTCATCGCGGCGGTGCTTCCGATGGCGTCGACCGCGGCGCAGCGCGACAAGGAGGCCGAGCTCATTTTCCGCGGCGTCCAGTACGCCGAGGGAATCCGCACCTTCCGGAGGCGTTACGGCCGGTACCCGAACACACTCAAGGAGATGTACGAGATCCGCCCGCGGACGCTCCGCAAGCTCTGGAAGGACCCGATGACGAACTCCAACAACTGGGGTCTCATCACGCTGGCGGCCGGGGCGCCGCTTCCAGGGGCGAGGCCGGGAGGTATGCCGGGCGTCGGTCCGCTTGCGCCGACGCCGGTCCCCACGCCGCGGCCGGGGACCGCGGGCAATCCCGGCGATGCGCCGCCCGGACCGATCACGGGTGTCTACTCGACGTCGAAAAAGAAGGGCTATCGT
>JAMQPJ010000134.1 GCA_023717585.1 Thermoanaerobaculia bacterium | reverse complement strand
CCGCCCCACCCCGTCACGCGCCGCGACCCGCGCCGCGGCCGTCGCGCTCGGGGCCGGGCTCCTGGCCGGCTGGCTGGCCTTTCGCGCGCCCCCGGTCGAGCTGCCGCGTTTCAAGCGGCTCACCTATCGCCGCGGCCCCATCTGGACCGCGCGCTTCGCACCCGACGGCCGCACCATCGTCTGCACGGCCTCCTGGGGCGACGCGCGGGAATCGCAGCTCCACTCGCTCCGGGTAGAGAGCACGGACTCAACACGCCTGAACCTCCCCGACCGGGAAGTGCGTTCGATCTCCCGTTCGGGGGACATGCTCCTCTGGGCACGAAAGCGGGGGCATGACGTCTCCGGATACCTGGTGACGGGCACGCTCTCGCAGGCCTCCATCGCCGGCACGGCGCTGCGCGACCTCGCGGAGGACGTCTCCGACGCGAGCTGGGCGCCGGACGGCACCAGCTTCGCCGTGGTGCGCGCCCCCGACTGGCGCTACCGGCTGGAGCTGCCGGCCGGAACCACCCTCTACGAGACGAAGGGGTGGATGAGTCATCTGCGCGTCTCACCGAACGGCGACCTCGTCGCCTTCCTCGAGCACCCCGACATCGCGTTCGACGCGGGCTCCGTCGCGGTCGTGGACCGCACCGGCAGGAAGAGGACTCTCTCCGAGGGGTGGAGCAGCGTCCAGGGCCTCGCCTTCTCGCCCATGGGAGACGAGGTCTGGTTCACGGCGGGTTCGACCGCGAACACCAGGTCGCTCCACGCCGTCTCGATGTCCGGCCGGCACCGGGCGCTCATCGCGACGCCGGCGGGAAAGATCCTGGAAGACGTCTCGCGCGACGGCAACGACCTCTTCGTGGAGAGGAACATGCGGCTCGGCCTCCTTGCGATGCTGCCGGATCAGGCCGGAGCGCGCGACGTCTCCGCGCTCGATTGGGCGGTCGACCCGCTGCTTTCGCGAGACGGAAAGACCCTCGTCTTCACGGAGGGATCGGCGGGGAGCCGAGGCGGCTCGTCCATCTACATGCGGCGGCTGGACCGGGGACCTTCCGAGCCCGCGGTGAGGCTCGGCGAGGGAGAAGCCGGCGCGATATCACCCGACGGACGTCTCGTCGTGCGCAAGTTCGGGGGATCGCCGATTCCCGCTGTCCAGCTCTTTCCGACGGGCGCGGGAGAGCCGAAGCCGATCGACCTCGGGAAGCTCGAGCCGGGTTACCAGGCGGTTTTCACGCCCGACGGGAAGCAGCTCCTGATCGCCGCCCACGAGCGCGGGCGACCGGACCGGCTCTACGCGATCGACCTCCCGGACGGCACGCCCCGGGCGATTGCGCCGGAAGGGATCAACCCGCTCCTCATCGCGGCCGACGGGCGCGCCCTCGTGATCGAGTCGGATGGCCGGCCGGCGCTCTACTCCCTGAACGAAGGCGCGCTACAGCCGATCGCGGGAGTGGAGGCCGGTGACCAGCCGCTCGGCTGGGCGGAAGACGGGAAGTCGCTCTACGTGAGCGTCGGCCCGGCGTCCGGCGCGCGCGTGGTGCGGATCGACGGCCGGAGCGGACGGCGCGAGCCGTGGAAGGAGTACACGCCGGGCGACACGGCCGGGCTCACGTTCATGCGGGCGGCCGCGATCTCGGCCGACGGCAAGACGGTCATCGTTCACTACCAGACCGTGACGTCGACGCTTTATCTCGCCGAGGGGATCCGCTGAGGGGACGGCGCTTCCGAAGCGCGACGTTCCATGAGATGGCGGCGGGCGGAGAGGCGAGAGGAGCGGGCACACGCTAGAGTCGGGGTATGTGCCGCAACATCCGTACCCTTGCGAACTTCGCTCCCCCCGCGTCCGAGGCGGAGATCCGCGCCTCGTCCCTGCAGTTCGTCCGGAAGCTGAGCGGCGCGAACAAGCCGTCGAAGGCGAACGAGGTGCTCTTCGCCCGCGCGGTGGACGAAGTGGCCGCCGCCGCCGCGCGATTGGTGCAGGGATGGGTCACGACTGCGCCGCCGCGAGATCGGGACGCCGAGATCAAGAAGCACATCGAACGGTCGCGACTGCGTTTCGGGAAAGAGCCGAAACGGACTCCGATCGATCCGTTCCGGTAGGCGAATCGGCGGAGCTCCTGGAAAGCTCAGGGATCAAATCAATGGTCGGGACGGCGGGATTCGAACCCGCGACCCCTTGAACCCCATTCAAGTACGCTACCAGGCTGCGCCACGTCCCGACCGGGAACGACATCGGAGAGCGCTCGGCGATCTCCGGGGGTGGCTGTTTATAACATTCTGGGGCA
>JAMQPJ010000127.1 GCA_023717585.1 Thermoanaerobaculia bacterium | reverse complement strand
CGCTGGCGGTACTTCTGTTCTGTCATCTGTCCTTTTTCCCGTCTCCGGTGCGTCGCGCCCTCGCCGTCCTCAAACTAGAATGCTCGCCGAGGTTCGCGACATGAAGATAGTCCTGCGCGTTCTCATCAATGCCGCGGCGCTCTGGGCCGCGGCTTCATTCGTGCCCGGAATCCACGCGGGCGGGATCGGCTCCATCCTGGCGCTCGCGCTCGTCTTCGGCCTGGTGAACGCCTTCGTGCGTCCTTTCCTGAAGCTCGTGAGCTGCCCGATCATACTGCTCACGCTGGGTTTGTTCACGCTCGTCGTGAACGCCCTGATGCTCATGCTGGCGGCCTGGCTGGGGCGCGGGCTGGGCATCGAATTCACGGTGGACGGATTCGTGCCGGCGTTCCTCGGCGCGCTCATCATTTCGGTGGTGTCGACGCTTCTTTCCTGGATCCTGATCTCCAAGAGCGACGGCTAGGGCCCGAAAGCCGGCCGCAGCGGACCCCGGCTGCCCGCGGCGCACTAGTTCAAATGGGGGATGGACTGTCCCCCGGGTTGCCGGATGCTCAGGCTGGAGGAAGCCGTGTTCGGCATCCCGCTCCACCGGCATCTGGGTTTCAAGCTGACGGGCGCCGCAGCGGCGGTCTCGCTCGCGACGATCGCGCTGTTCGCGTTCCTTTCCATCCGCTCCCAGAGGGAGCATTCCATCGGCGAGGTCATCCGCGGGGCCGCGCTGTTCTCGAGCACGATCGCGAGCAGCACGCGGGATCTCATGCTCGAGGACCAGCGCCACGACGCGTACCGGATCATGGAAGCCATTGGCCGCCTCGAGGGCATCGAGAAGGTCCGGGTCCTGAACAAGGAAGGCCGCATCATGTTCTCGACGAACGCGCGCGACATCGGCGCGTCGGTCGACAAGGACGCCGAGGCCTGCACGGCGTGCCACGCGGCGGGCCAGCCGCTCGTGGCGCCCACGACGTCCGCGCGCAGCCGCCTGTTCCGCACGAACGGCCACCGCGTGCTGGGCATGGTGACGCCCATCTACAACGAGCCGGCCTGCTCGACGGCCGCCTGCCACGCCCACCCGCCCGACAAGAACGTCCTCGGCGTCGTCGACATCGGCATTTCGCTCAAGGAGATCGACGCGAGCCTGCACACCCAGTCCCTGCGCATGGCGGGCGGCGCGCTCGGCGCCGTGATCGTCCTCGCCGCGCTTGTCAGCGCCGTGGCGCGCCGCATCGTCTTCCGCCCCGTGGCGGAGCTCGTGGAGGCCACGCAGCGCGTCGGCCACGGCGACCTGTCGGCGACGCTCGCCGTCCGCTCGTCGGACGAGCTCGGGATCCTGGCGAACTCGTTCAACGAGATGAACGCGTCTCTCGCCCGGACGCGCCGCGACCTCGAGCACCTCACGAACGATCTCGAACGTCAGGTGGAGGACCGCACGGCGGCGCTCCGAAGCGCGCACGAAGTCCTCGCCCGCAGCGAGAAGCTGGCCTCGCTCGGCCAGCTCTCGGCCTCCATCGCGCACGAGATCAACAATCCCCTCGCGGGGATCCTCACGTTCGCACGCCTCATGATCCGGATGCTGGAGAGCGGGCCGCCGGACGACGCGACGCGCGCGGCCTGCCTCAAGAACCTGTCGCTCATCCAGAGGGAGTCCGAGCGCTGCACCGTCATCGTCCGGAACCTCCTCGACTTCGCGCGGGTCAGGCCGCTGGAGCTGAAAGTCTTCGACCCGGTGCGCGCGCTCGAGGAAGCGCTCTCGCTCGCGGCGCACAAGATGCAGATCCAGAACATCACGGTCGTGAAGATGCTCGAGGGCACGGGCGCCGTGAACGCCGACTTCGGGCAGCTCCGGCAGGCGTTCATGAACGTCCTGCTCAACGCGTGCGACGCGATGCCGTCGAGCGGCACGCTGACACTCACGTCCCGCTTCTTCTCCGGCAGTCGCGAGGTCGAGATCGGTGTCGCCGACACGGGCTCCGGGATCCCGCCCGAGCACCTTTCGCGGATCTTCGACCCGTTCTTCACGACGAAGGAGAAAGGAACGGGCCTCGGCCTGTCCGTCGCCTACGGCATCGTCGAGAAGCACGGCGGCTCGATGCGGGTTGCGAGCGGCGCCGGGCAGGGCACGACGATGACGATCCGGCTCCCGCTCGCCGCGGAGGACGGCGCGGCCCCGGCGGCCCCCGCGATGGCCGGGCCGGCCTCGGGCACGTGAACGAGGTCGCGCTGTGGTGGATCGGAACGGGAAACGTCGACCCGGAACTTCTCGCGGGCGTGCGCGCGCACGTGCAGAAGATCTTCCGCCTGCCGGCGCGCCTCGAGATCCCCGCGATCCGGCCGGACGAGGCGTTCGACGCACGGCGCAAACAGCACTCCTCCCGCCTCATCCTCCAGTGGCTCGCGTCGAACCGGCCGCGCGGCGCCGCGCGCCTGATCGGCCTGACGGATGCGGACCTCTTCATCCCGGTTCTGACGTTCGTCTTCGGCGAGGCGCAGCTGAAGGGCCCCGCCGCCGTCGTGTCGACCGCGCGCCTCGCCGGCGCGGGCCTTCCCGGCGAGGCGGCCCGGCTCCCGATCCGCCTCAGGACGGAAGTCATTCACGAGCTCGGGCACACGTTCGGGCTCCTTCACTGCCGCAGTCCCCGCTGCGCGATGGCGCGCTCGGCGAGCCTTCGGGACGTGGACGCCAAGCAGCCGGACCTCTGCGAGACGTGCCGGGCCCTGTTCCTCGAGAACGTCGACGAGATCGGAGAACCCCATGAGCAAGAAGAACACGCGGATCCTGCTGGTCGATGACGAAGAGATCGTGCGGGAGTCCCTCTCGGGCTGGCTCGAGAAGGACGGCTATACGATCGGCACGGCGCCGGACGGCCTCGCCGGCGTGAAGGCCGTGGAAGAGGGGCGCTGGTCGATTCTCCTCGTCGACCTCAAGATGCCGGGCATCGACGGCCTCGAAGTGCTCAGGCGCGTCAAGGAGAAAAGCCCCGAGACCGCCGTCGTGATCATGACGGCGTACGCCACCATCGACACCGCGGTGAACGCGATGAAACTCGGGGCGTTCGACTACATCGTGAAGCCCTTCGACCCGGAGGAGGTCAGCCTCCTCGTGGAGAAGATCGTGGCGCAGCAGGCGCTCGTGAGGGAGAACGTGATCCTCCGCAAGGCGCTCAAGCGCGAGTACCGGTTCCACGACCTCGTCACGAAGTCGCCGGCCATGCAGGGCACGCTCGAGCTCGCGCGGACCGCCGCGCGCAGCCCGTCGACGATCCTCGTCCTCGGCGAGAGCGGCACGGGCAAGGAGCTTCTCGCGCGCGCCATCCATGCCGAGAGCCCGCGCCACGACAAACCCTTCGTGGCGATGTCGTGCGCGTCCCTCACCGAGACGCTTCTCGAATCCGAGCTCTTCGGCTACGAAAAAGGCTCCTTCACGGGCGCGAACGGGCGCCGGGAGGGCAAGTTCGCGGCGGCGAGCGGCGGCACCCTCTTTCTCGACGAGATCGGCGACATCAGCCCGAAGCTGCAGCTCGACCTTCTGCGCGTCCTGGAGGAACGCCGCGTAACGCGCGTCGGCGGAACGGAGTCGATGCCCGTGGACGTCCGCATCATCGCGGCGACGAACCGGGACCTTTCGAAGGCCATCGCCGAGGGCCGCTTCCGGGAGGATCTCTTCTATCGGCTGAACGTCATCACGCTCACGCTCGCTCCGCTCCGCGACCGCAAGGAGGACATCCCCCTTCTCGTCGACATCCTGCTCGAGCAGCTCGCCGTGGAAATGAAAAAGCCGGTCGAGGGCGTGTCGCCCGAGGGCATGGCGCTTCTCCTCGCCCACTCGTGGCCGGGGAACGTGCGCGAGCTGCGCAACGTGCTCGAGCGCGGCGTCGTCGTTTCGACCGGGCCGCTCCTCCTGCCGGGCGATCTCGGCCTCACGCTCCGCGGGGAGGAGGTCCCGTCGCATCCCGCCTCGCTCGCCGAGATCGAACGGCAGCACATCGCCGCGGTGCTCAAGAACACGGGAGGAAACGTCTCGCAGGCGGCGAGAATCCTCGACATCGACCGCGTGACCCTCTACAGCAAGATCCACAAGTTCGGGCTGAAACGCGCGGACGACGGCGTTTTCGAGCCCGCCTAGGGGCGACGAGAAAGACAACGCCCCGTTGAGCTTCTGAACGCTTCCGGCCCCGCGGGCGGCGGATCGAAAGCGGCCCAAGCCCTCTCGCAACAAGCAGTTGACACCTCGTTCGTCGAGCCGCCGGCGCGTGGCGCAGGCCTTGCGCTGAGACAGGTCGCCATGCGAGAGACCTCGACCACCTGCCCGCTGCTCAAGGAAGTCGTGATGCTTTATTGCGACGCCTGCCCGACGAAGAAAATGCTGCCTCTCGACCACCTCGTGTCGGCCCGGCCCTGCCAGGCGAGCGAGTACGGGGACTGCCCCCTCTATCAGGAGGCGGTGAAGAGGCTCGGGACGGACGTCACGTACACGGAGCCCGCCGTGGCGGCGATTGGCTCCGGGAGGGAGGCCCCATGATCGCCACGGTTCCCCTCGCGCTCCTCTTCGTAGTTCTCCTCCTCCTCAACGACCGCGCGCTCGGCCGCGCGGTCCGGGCCTGAGAGAGGCCGCGATGAAGATGAATCGCCGGCTCCTCTTCAGGATCGCCGCCGCCGCGGGAACCGCCGGAGTGGCGGGCGCGGCGGCGACGACGCGGGCCTCGATCCTGCCCGCGTCGAAGGACGCCCGGGGCGTCCTCGTGGACACGACGCTCTGCATCGGCTGCCGCGGGTGCGAGGCCGCCTGCGCCGAGGCGAACGCGCTCCCGGACCCCGAGAAACCCGGGGACGACTCCGTGTTCGCGTCGAAGCGCACGACGAGCCCCACGACCTACACGGTCGTCCAGAAGGGCGCGCAAAAGAGCGCGAGCGGCGACAACCGCTATGCCAAGACGCAGTGCATGCACTGCGTGGCGCCGGCGTGCGCCTCGGGCTGCGTCGTCAAGGCCCTCGAGAAGACGCCGGAAGGGCCGGTCGTGTACCACGCGAACCGCTGCCTCGGCTGCCGCTACTGCATGATCGTGTGCCCCTTCGGAGTTCCGAAGTACGAGTTCCAGAGCGCGACGCCGCTCGTCAGGAAGTGCACCTTCTGTGCGGAGCGCCAGGGCAAGGGTCTCGCGCCGGCCTGCACCGAGGTCTGCCCGGCGGGCGCTCTCAAGTTCGGCAGGCGCGCCGACCTCCTCGAGGAGGCCCGGACGCGCATCTACACGAAACCCGACGCCTACGTCCACAAGATCTACGGAGAAGACGAAGCCGGAGGCACGAGCTGGCTCTACATCTCCGACGTGCCGTTCGAGTCGCTCGCGCTTCCCGCCGGCATCGAGAAGAAGTCGTATCCGGAAATGGCCGACGGCGCGCTCTCGGCGGTGCCCTTCGTCATCACGCTCTGGCCGCCGCTGCTGATGGGCATGTACACCTTCTCGAAGCGCCGCGACGAAGTCGCCGCGGTGGAAGGCAACGAAAGGCAGGAGGAAGGCCATGTCTGAGCAGGCTCTGAAACCCGCGTTCCTCGGCGGCCCCTGGATGAGGGAGAACGTCTTCCTCGGGATGTCCTTCCGCGCATACGCGAAGAGCCTCCTGACGCCGTTCAACGCGATCGCGGCGGCGATCCTCCTCGCCGGGATCCCGACGATGGTCTTCCGCTTCTGGAAGGGGCTCGGCGCGGCGACGAACCTGTCCCAGACGAACCCCTGGGGCATCTGGGTCGCCTTCGACATCGTGTGCGGCGTCGCGCTCGCGGCAGGCGGCTACACCGTCGCCTGCGCCGTCTACATCTTCGGCCAGAAGGCCTACCGGCCGATCTTGCGCCCCGCGATCCTGACCGGCTTCCTCGGCTACGCCCTCGTCCTCTTCGGCCTCATCGTGGACCTCGGCCAGCCGTGGCGCCTCCCCTATCAGTTCTTCCTGACGCCCGGCACGACGGCCGTCATGTACGAGGTCGGATGGTGCGTGTTCCTGTACCTGATGGTGCTCGGCCTCGAGTTCGCGCCGGCCGCGCTCGAATGGCTCGGCCTCGTGAAAGTGCGCCGCCTCCTCGGCTCCTTGACGATCGGCATCATCGTCCTCGGCGTCACGCTCTCGACGCTCCACCAGTCCTCGCTCGGCGCGTTCTTCCTGATGACGCCGGGCAAGCTCCACCCTCTCTGGTACTCGCCGTTCCTCCCGATCTTCTTCTTCGTCTCGAGCATTTCGGCGGGCATCGGCATGGTGATCGTCGAGAGCGCTCTCTCGCATCGCGCGTTCCACGACCGGCTGGACCCGGCGGCTCCCGTCGATCTCGACAAGATCACGCTGGGGCTCGCCAAGGGCGGCGCGGTCGTCCTCTTCGCGTACTTCTTCATCCGGCTGCAGGGCCTCGTCGCGAGCGGGCGTTTCGACCTCCTCGCGACGGGCTGGGGGGCCTGGTACCTCCTCGAGATGCTGGGATTCACCCTCCTGCCGTCGCTCCTCTTCGCGTTCGCGGCGCGGCGTCAGAGCGCGAGGCTGGCCCGACTCGCCGGGCTCCTCACGGTTCTCGGCGTCGTCCTCAATCGCTTCAACGTCTCGCTGATCGCCTTCAACTGGAACGTCCAAGACCGCTACGTCCCGAGCCTGGGGGAGGTCGTCACGTCGCTCACGATCGTGACGATCGGCGTCCTGATCTTCCGCTGGATCGTGAACCGCATGCCGGTCGTCCACGAGCATCCGGACTGGCGCGGCGCGCATTGAGAATGAAAGAGAAGGAAGAGAGACGGCCATGAACGAACACGACCTCCTGAGTCCCTACGCGGCGAGGGCCCTCGAGTACGGCCTCGCGATCGCCTACCTGATCCTCTTCGTTCCCTTCTGGCGCTTCGTCCAGGGGGAGACGCCCGTCCACGCCTTCGGCTTCGGCTGGTTCCAGGTTCCGAACGGCGTCCACCTGCATGCCGGCCACGCGTGGGCGCGGCCCGAGGGCGGAACGGTGGATGTCGGCCTCGACGACTTCGCGCACAAGCTCGTCGGCCCGCTCGACCAGCTCCTCCTGCCCCCGATCGGAGCGCCGGTGCGGCAGGGACAGAAAGCCTTCTCCCTCGTGGCCGGAGGCCAGCAGCTCGACGTGCTGTCGCCGATCGACGGCCACGTCGTCGCCGTGAACGAAACGGCGCGGGCGCATCCCGAAGGCGCGCTCCGCGACCCGTACGGCGCGGGCTGGCTCATGAAGGTCGAGCCCCGCTGGCTGACAGGCAACCTCAAGAACCTCTTCACGGGCGAGGGGGCCCGCAGGTTCCTGGACGCCGCGGCGGGGAAGCTCGCCCAGCGCCTCACACCTCAGCTCGGAGTGGTCCTGCAGGATGGCGGCACCCCGGTCCACGGCATCGCCCGAGCCCTCGACCCGGATCACTGGGACGAACTGGCCCGCCGGTTCCTGGGCGGAAAGTAAGGTGGCATCATGGAAGCCCTCCTCGCGCTGCTGACGGGAGCCGCCATCTTCATGGTCGGCCTCCTCGTCCGGCTTCTCTTCCTCGTCGCCTTCGTCGCCGTCGCCCTCGTGCCGATCCTCGCGGCCTGGGGGATCTACCACGCGGCGGAACGGACCGCCCTGTGGCTGAAGGCGCGCCGCCTCGGACTCGTGGAAGTCGAAGGGCTCGTCCTCGCCGAAAACCGGCGCTACGCGCCCGCGCACACGTGGCTCGACGAGGAGCGCGGCGGCCGCCTGCGCGTGGGCCTCGACGACCTCGCCGGACACCTCGTGCACGGCGTCACGGCCGTCGCCCTCCCGCCGGTCGGCAGCACGGTCGCCGCCGGCCGTCCCGCCGTGACGATCGCCTGCGGCGCCCGCACGGCCGTGATTCCGGCTCCGGTGACCGGCACGATCGTGGCCGTGAACGCGCGCGTCCGGAATCACCCGACGCTCCTCCGTTCGTCCCCGTACGAGAAGGGGTGGCTGTTTACGGTACGTCCGGCGTCGGACGCGTATCGCAGCTTCCCGACCGGTCCCAAGGCACAGGCGTGGTTCCGCGGCGAGGAGGCGCGCCTCTCGCGCTTCTTCGAGGGCGAGCTCGGGCTCGCCGCGGCGGGGAAGCTCGCCCAGCGCCTCACACCTCA
>JAMQPJ010000639.1 GCA_023717585.1 Thermoanaerobaculia bacterium | reverse complement strand
AGAGGATGTGCGCGAGCCGGAAGCGCCGCCCGATCACGCGCGAGTTGCGAAACAGCCGCCGGACCTCCTGCGGCCGGGCATCCGTGCCGATGTCGAAATCCTTGGGCGTGCGTCCCGTCATGAGGTCGCGCACGGATCCCCCGACGAGATACGCCTTGTAGCCGGCCCGGTGAAGCCGGTACAGCACGCGCAGCGCGTCCGGATCGATATAGCCGCGCGAAATGGGGTGCTCGGCGCGAGGCAGGATGCGGGGAATGCTCATCCCGCGGGATGTCGAATCGACATCGAGCTTCATTGTAACTGTTTCCCAGCCGGCCCGAAAAATGAAACACTCGGATCGTGTTGAGGCGCATCGGCCGGGTCGGCGACCGGCGCCGCGAGCCGCCCCTCGTTTTCGCGGCGCTCATCGTCGGAGCGGTGGCGGCTTCCCGGTTCTTCGCGCTGGCAAACTCGCCGGGAGAGATCGACGAGGCCGTTTTTTCCGGGGCCGTCACGCGCTTCGACCTTTTCGATCTCTCGCCCCAGGCGCCCGGCTTTCCCGTCTGGATCCTCCTGGGGCGAGCCCTGCTGCCGTTCTGCGTGACTCCCTTCAACGCGCTTGCGACCGCGTCCACGGTGCTCGCCGCGTGCAGCGTGCCGGCTCTCTATCTGTGGGGGCGCCGCGTCGTCGGCGGCTGGTCGGCGCTCGCGGGCGTCGTCCTCGGATATGCGCTTCCCGTCGTCTGGGTCAACGGCGGGCGCGCGTTCTCCGACATGCCGGCGACGGCCCTGTTCCTCGGCGCGCTCGCCTGCCTCGCGAATTCCGAGGAGCGGCGGTCGCCGAACCAGACCCGCTGGCGCGACCTCGTCTCGGCCCGGCGGGCCCGCCTCCTCGCCCTCGCGGCCGGACTTCTCGCGGCTGCGGGCTGCGGGGTGAGGCCGCACCTCCTGCTCGGTTTCTTCCCGCTCCTCCTCGTCTGGACGGTTCGGATCATGTCCCGTCCCGGCCGGGCCGATGCCGCGTGGACGTTCGTCCTGTCCGCGCTGGCCGGCACGGCGGCATGGGGCGTCTGGCTGTTCGCCCAGGCGGGCGGCGCGCCGGGACTGTTCGCGTCGCTTTCGGAACGCGCGGGTTTTCGCGCGCATGCGCTCGCGACGGGAACGGTAGGCACGCTTCTCGACTCCTTCCTCGTGCGGGATTTTCTCTCCTGGCGTCGCGCGGTGGCCGTCCTCGCCGTCGCGGGCGCGGGCCTCGTCCTGCTTGCCTTCCGGAAGCGCCGCGGCGCGGTGGATCTGGCCCTCGTCCTCGTACCGCTCTTTCTCTCGCTGTGGCTGCTCCACAGCCGCGCGATGTCGCGCTACTCCGTCCCCTTCGTGCTCGTGCTCTGCCTGGCGGTCGGCGCCGGGCTCGAGTCCCTCCTCCGGCGGGGGTTTTTCGCTTTCGGAGCCGCCTCCGTCGTCGCGTTCTTCCTTGCGCGCGAGGCGTGGCCGGAGGTGCGGGCGAGCGCGCGCGTGGAGACTCCGCCCATCGCGGCGCTCCGGACGCTCGAACGCTACGTCCATCCGGGCCGCGAGACGATCGTGGCCGATCCCGTCTTCCACTCGTTCCTGAGGACCGAGCGGTGGGAAGGGCGCCTCGTCGTGTGGGGCTATTCGGACGAGGAGCTCGTGCGGGCGCCCCGGCAGATGAACAAGCGGCTCGTGCGTCTCGCGGATTTCACGGGCGAGACGGGAGCGCCCGACGCATCCGATGCCGCCTGGCGGTCGTGGACGCGCGGCGGCCTCGTGGCCGAAGCCCTGGGAAACCGGCGCCTGCTCTCCGTCGCGGTACGCGACCCGGCTCCGCCGCTGTTCGGCCCGGGATTCGGCGTTCGGGAGTCGGTGCCCGGCATGCCCTCCTTCCGCTGGGCGGGGCCCGCCGCGCATCTCTACGTTCCGGCGGACCAGGGTCCCCTCTGTGCGGTGCTCTCGGGCAACCGTCCCGCCGAGGCAGGGAACACGACGCTCCGCGTGACGGAAGCCGGCTCCGGCCGGGAGATCCTGACGCGGAGGATCGCGCCGGGCCCCTTCGACCTCGCGATCGTCCCGCGCGCGGTCGTCGGGCCGATGCCGGGGCCCGCGGAGTACGTGCTCGCGTGCGATCGCCCCAGGGAACTCCCTCTCCTCGAGGGCGCGACGCGGCCGGCGAGGGGCTGCTTCACGTTTCGCGAGGCGACGTTCTCGTACGCGCCGGATGCGCTCTGGATCAGGCAGGCGGCCCGGCTCGTCGCCGACGTGGGCGCGCCGGACGACGGACGGTTCGATCCCGAGGGGTTCTTCGGCCGCGAGAAGATCGGAGACACCGGCCTCGACCTCCGCTGGTCGACAGGCGACGCCTCTATCGTCTTCTCTCCCGTGCCCGGCTTTGTTCCGGCGCGCCTCGTGCTCCGCGCCCGAGCCGTCGCGGCGTCCGTGGACGTCGCGGTGTCGGTCGGAAACCTGGCGGCCGGGAGCGTGCGCGTGACGCCGGGCCTCGCCGAAGTTTCTCTGGCTCTCCCTCCCGAGGCCGTTCGCGCGCTCTCGGGCCCTGAGCCCGTGCGCCTCTGGATTCACGTCCCGACGACGGTCCCGAAGGACGCCGGCATCGGACAGGACACGCGCGCGCTCGGGATCGGGGTGGACCGCGTTTCGCTGGAGTAGGCGGCGCCCCGTCCGCGCCTGTCAGGTGCCTCGCTCTCAGGGCACGGCAGTAATGCTCACCTGTTTCCTGCCGTGAGCAAGGTTGGATTCACGGTCATGACGTGGTACATCCCGTTCAAGTCCGCGATCATGTCTCGGAAGAACTCCCGCATCGCGTCCTGTGAGTATTTGTCATCGCGGAGGTCCTGCATCTCGCGCTTGAGCGCAAGGTCGAGTGCCTCCTGGGGCGATTTGTAGAGGGAAACGCCGCCGAAGACGTTCCAGTGTCGGCTTTTGTCCGCACCGTCTTCCTTGTTACCGGGCAGGAGGAAGTTGTCGAGGGCGAGAGAGCCAGGCAGCGCCTTGCGCGGGATCGACTTGATCCAGGCGTATGGAATGCGGATGGCCTCGTCGAGCAGACCGACTGCCTTCTTCTTGTCGCCGCCCTTGATACGGAGAGCCTCGCGAAGAAGGAGCACCATCGGCAGGTTGTGGTTCTCGACATTGGGATCCTGGAGTTTGCGGCTGGTCCGCGAAACCGCTCGCAGGTAGCGTGGGTCGTGTTGCGCGTACGAAATGAGCGCGTGGAAATTCTCCTCACGCGTCGCGCTCTTGTAGTACTGCCATTCGGCGCGCTGCAGGTAGTTCTTGAGGTGGGAGAGGCTTCTTGGAGGTCCGAGCGTCTCGAGGTCGTAAGTTAGCCCGAAGTCGGTCTGAATATGGCCGGAGACGCGTTTGAGTACCGCGCGCCAGTCCTGCTTCGCGGCCGTGAACTCGACATAGAACGGCGAGCCGAGCACCTCGCGTAGGTGATCCCGAAAAGCGAGAAGCTTGAGCGGGAATTCCGGCTGGTTCCGCACCGTGAGCGTCTCCGCGTCCTCGACCAGTTCCACGAGAGCGAGAAGAAGCTCGTACTGCTCGCCGGCATGGAAGAGAGCTTTCACGCGCGCCAGCTTCCGAGCCGCGTACTCTCGCTCGATGAGCACGAGTTGCGGCTGCCGTTTGCGCCATGCCTGGTCAAAACGAATGGCCTCAGCGTAGACCCCGGCAGCGAGCGCCCCGGAGTAGGAACTCGTGCTCAGGGGTGGTCGAACGCTCGCGAGCCAGTCAAGGACCGAGTCCTCCGCAAGCGGATAGGGCAGAGCCCAAAGCGGACGAGGGAGGTACTCCGCGACCGGCACATACCGGTAGAGTTCGCGCGGACGAGGAAAGGGCGTGCCCTCGGATCGTGCCTTGTCTTCCGCGGCGTAGGGGTCACCAGCCGATGAGACGAGCGCCCGGAGGATGCCGAGGTCTTCCTCGTCGATGAGCCCGTTTTGATTCAAGTCGATGCGTCGTGCGACGTCGTCCGGCGCGGAGAACGGATCCTTGAGGATGGGGTGAAGCGTCGTAAGGTCAGAAGCCGTCCATCGATGGTCTCCGTCGAGGTCTCCGAGCATGACCAGCTCGGAGCGGATCTCGACGCGGTGGATGGGGATGGCGAGCTTCCAATACGCATAGCTGATCGCGCCAACGACACAGAGGGCCAGGAGAAGGCGATTCCACTTCTTCATGTACATACTCCTCGGTAGCGCTGCCTGGAGGAATTAGCGGCGCTTCGCGCCGGAAGAATTTGAAGATTTCTTAGAAGGTGAAGAGAGCTGGAAATCTCGCAGCACCGAAAAGAACGCGGCCGCGCAGAGCGCCACGCCGAACAGAGCCCAGGCAGCCGGCGCGTCTCCCTCTCTTACCCTTTCCAAGAGATTCTCTTTCCCCGGTCCCCCTATCAATCCGAAAAGCAAGACAGCCCCCGACCACAGGAGCAGCAGAAACCGCAGCTTGTGCGCGATGCGGCGGCGGAGCTCGGGGAAGAAAAGGAGAACGAGCGGCGCTCCGACGATCAGGATCAGGAGCGCCGCGCGCTTCACGGGTTCAGTGGGCGGGGATCCCGCGATCGCGGTCCTTCTGCAGGACGGAGTGGTGGCGGCCGTACAAGAGGTAGATGACGAGGCCGATCCCGAGCCACGCGAAGAGGCGCCACCAGTTCGCCGTCGGCAGCGAGAACATGAGAAGGAGGCACGTCAGGATTCCCATGATCGGCACGAACGGCACCCACGGGCAGCGGAACGGCCTGTTCGCGCCCGGATTCGTCCGGCGCATGATCAGGACGGCCACGCAGACCATGACGAACGCGAGGAGCGTCCCGATGTTCGCCAGGTGCAGCAGCGCGTCGATCGGCAGGAAGCCGGACATGATCGTGACGAAGAGCCCGATCGCGATCGTCGACTTCCAGGGAGTCCGGAACTTCTCGTGGACGGCGCCGAAGAAGCTCTGAGGCACGAGGCCGTCGCGCGCCATGGCGAGGAAGACGCGCGGCCCGCTCAGCATCATGACGAGAAGCACGGAAGTGATCCCGGCGACGCCGGCCGCGGCGATGATGCCTTCGGCCCACCCGATGCCTTTCTGCTGGAAGGCGCGGCTGACGGGCGCGTTGATGTCGAGCTGGTCGTACTTGACCATGCCCGTGAGCACCGCGACGACCGCGATGTAGAGGACCGTACAGATGAGGAGGGACGCGATGATCCCGATGGGGACGTCGCGCCGCGGGTTGCGAGCCTCCTCGGTGTGCGTGGAGACGGAGTCGAACCCGATGTAGGCGAAGAAGATGATCGCGGCCCCGGCCAGGACGCCGACCGGCGACCCGCCCGGATCCGTCTGGCCGGCGACGTGAAATCCGAAGAAGCTCACGCCCGTCCATCCGTACGGCGCGAACGGATGCCAGTTCGACTTGTCCACGAGGAAAGCGCCGACGCCGATGACGAAAAGGACGGCGGCGAGCTTGATCATCACCATCGCGGCGTTGAACGACGCGCTCTCCTGGATGCCCTTGACGAGGATCACCGTGACGAGCGCGACGATGACGATCGCAGGAAGATTCAGGATCGAGCCCGTCGAGAGGAATTTGCCCGCCGCCGCGTCGTAGCGCCAGGGGGATTCCCGGAGGAGCGGATGAACGTAGATTCCCAGTTTGTTGAGGACGTTCTGGAAGTAGCCGGACCAGCCGGTCGCGACCGTCGCGCTACCGACGGCGTACTCGAGGACGAGGTCCCAGCCGATGATCCAGGCGCAGAGCTCTCCCATCGTGGCGTACGCGTACGTGTAGGCCGAGCCCGCGACCGGCACCATGGCCGCGAACTCCGCGTAGCACAGCGCCGCGAAGATGCACGTGACGCCGGCGACGACGTAGGACAGGATCAGCGCAGGGCCCGCCACGTTGTGCGCCGCGGCTCCCGTCGCGACGAAGATGCCGGCGCCGATGATCGCGCCCACGCCGAGGCTCGTGAGCTGAACCGGGCCGAGAATCCGGCGGAGCCGGTTCTCGTCCCGCATTTCTTCCTCGAGCCTTGCCATGGACTTCGTCGCGAAATACGGGTTTGCAGACAACGGAGTCCCTCCTCTTCGTCCAGCCGAACAATTTCGTGTTCGGGGGAAGATACACCGCCGGGCCGGGGCCCGCCAGAGAATCAGTCGCGACGCGCCGTAGAATGCCGGCGCGAGGAGCACGCATGCTGCCCATGAAAACCAGCGAGTTGACCGCCGCGGCAATCGCGGACGAGTTCCGCACCGGGGTCAAGTCCTACGGGGAGAAGACCCGGATCCACGGTGTCAGGGTTCACTGTCTGCCGCGCCTCGTGGACGACCGCGGCTTCTTCCAGGAGATCTATCGGGCGAAAGCCAACCACCCCGGAAGCGAAGCCCTCGCGGAGTTCTTCCGGGACGTCCCGGTCGCTCAGATCAACTTCACGATCGTCAACGCGGAGAACCACATCAAGGGGCTGCACTACCACCTCAAGCAGCAGGACGTCTGGTACTGCCCGCACCCTTCGAAGGCGAAGTTCGTCCTCTACGACGTGCGGAAGGATTCCCCGACGTTCGGAAAGACTCAGATCGTCGTGGCCGGAGACGGAAACGACGTGCTCGTTCACATCCCGGAAGGCGTCGCGCACGGCTACCGCCCCCTGACGAACCCGTGCGCGCTCCTCTACATCGTGACCCGCACGTTCGACGTCGAGGATCCCGACGAATGGCGCATCGCGTGGGACCACCCGGCGGTCAAGGACCTCTGGGAAGTCCCGAACGGCTGACGGGCGTCCCGGAGTCTCAGCGCTTCTCGCGGACCGTGAGGACGGGCACCGGGCAGAGGCGCACGACGCGCTCGGCCGTGGAGCCGATGAGGAGCTTCTCGAGCGCGCTGCGGCCGTGCGTTCCGAGGACGACGAGCGATGCCTTCGTTCTCACCGCGGTCTCGACGAGAGCGTCCGACGGACGGCCCCACAGGAATTCCGACGTCGCCTTGACCCCCCGCTTCTCCGCCGAGGCGACGGCGGCTGCGAGCCGCTTCTTCGTGGCCTCTTCCCATTCCTTCTGCGTCGAGACGTCGAGGTAGGGCAGCGCCCCGGCCACGTCGAACGCCTGCACGGGCTCGATGAGGACGTGCACGATGTGGATCTTCGCGTCCTGCGAGGCCGCGAGCGAGACGCCGAACGAAAACGCGCGCGCGGCGCAGACGGAAAAATCCGTTCCGACGAGGATGGTCTTGAAAAGGGGAGCGGGCTTCTTCGTGATCTTGGACACCATCATCACCTCTTCCTGCCGTCGCCTTCGGACTGGCGCCGTTTGAGCGCCGCGACGGCGGCGTCGATTTCTTCGGCCGCAGGCTTGAGCGGGAAAGGCTCCCCGCGGCGATAGCAGAGGCCGCCTTCCACGTAAGTCGCGACGACGTGCGACCGGTCCATGCTGTAGACGATAGGGCCGTACGGGTCGTCGCGCCAGGCCGTCGGTGAGGCGAAGCCCGAGCCGGGGTCGAGCAGCACGAAATCGGCCCGCCGGCCCGTCTCGAGCGTGCCGGCCGGAAGGCCGAGCGCCGCGGCGCCGTCTGCCGTCGCCATGCGGACGACGTCCCACGCGGAAAGGACTCCGGCGCCGGGACGCACCTTCGGCAGCAGCGCCGCGAGCCGCATCTCCGTGAACGGGTCGAGCCGGTCGTTGCAGGGCGCTCCGTCCGCGCCGAGCGTCACCCGGATACCCTGCGCCCGGTATTCGGGAACCGGACAGATCCCCGAAGCCAGCTTCAGGTTCGAGGACGGGCAGTGCGCCACCGTCGTGCCGCGCGCGGAGAGAAGAGCACGCTCGCTCGCGTCCGTATGGATGACGTGAGCGAGGACGACGTGACTCCCCGAGATCCCGACGTCGTCCAGATACGTCACGTTTCTCTTCCCGGTCCTCGCCATCACGAGCGCCACCTCGTCCGCGTTCTCGGAGGCGTGCGTGTGGACGAGGAGCCCGTTCGACCGCGCGCGCGACGCAATCGTCCGGAGGAGTCCGTCCGTGCACGAGACGGCGAAACGCGGGCAGTACGCCACCTTGAGCCGTCCTCCCGCCGCGCCGTGCCATCTTTTCGCGAGGCGCTCCGATTCCGCGAGGGACTCCTCCGTGCCGGCGCGAAGCTCCTCCGGGTTCGTGGCCGGGTCGTCCATGAGCGCGTTTCCGCTCGTCACGCGCATCCCCGAGGCTTCCGCCGCCCGGAAGACCGCGTCCGTATGGCGCACCGTGCCCATGTCGAGCAGGGCCGTCGTGCCGCCCGCGAGGAGCTCGGCGAGACCGAGGCGCGCCGAGATCTCGAGCGAAGCCTCGTCGTGCGCGGCCTCCCCGGGCCAGACGTGCGTCTTCAGCCACGGGAGGAGCGGAAGGTCGTCCGGGCCGTTTCGGAGCAGCGTCTGGCAGAGGTGGATGTGCGTCTGGACGAAACCGGGAATCAGCCAGAGGCCGCGCGCGTCTACGCGTCTGAGGCTGCGGCCCGCGGCGATGGCCTCGGCGCCTCGCCTGCGCGCGTCCCCGTGGAGCGCGACGATCGCGCCGTCCTCGACGAGGAGGGCGCCGTCCGGCGTCACGTCGTCCCGCCGCGTCATTCCGAGGACGCGCGCGCCCTCGACGAGAAGGATGTCCTTGCCCAACAGGGAATTATCGCCCGTATCGAGGCCCGGGCGCGCCCTTCATCGACTCAGGCGAGGAGAGCGCCCTCGTGCGTCAGGAGCCAGCGCTTGCGCCCGACGCCCCCGCCGTATCCGGAGAGCTTTCCGTCCGCCGCGATCACGCGGTGGCAGGGGACGACGACCGAGACCGGGTTCCTGGCGTTCGCGCCCGCGACTGCGCGGACGGCGGACGGCTTGCCGACCGCCCGCGCGAGGTCGGCATACGACCAGGTCGCCCCGGCCGGGATCTTCCTGAGGCGCGACCAGACCTTCTCCTGGAACGGCGTGCCCTGCGTGTCGACCTCGAGCGCGTCGAGCGCGGTGAGGTCGCCTCCAAGATAGCGACGCAGTGCGCGTCCGGCCTCCCCGCCCTTCGCGTCAGGCACGAGCTCGAGCGCGCCGAACCGCTTCTCGAGGTCTTTCTCGAGGCGCGGCCAGTAGTCCCGGAAGCAAAGAGCAACCAGGCGCTCGCCGCGGCGGGCGAACACGATCGCGCCCTGGGGCGTTTCGAGCTCGGTGACGAACAGAGCTGTCGTGGTCATCGTGTCTCCTTGTCTTTTCGACTGCCCGCGTCCGCCGCGAGCGAGCTCCAGAGGTGCAGCGTCGCGTACGCGCGAAACGGGCTCCATGAGAGGGCGCGCTCCCGGAGCGCCGCGGCGTCCGCCGGAACGCGGGCAGCCTCGAGCGCGCGGCGGAGGCCGAGGTCGCCGGCGGGGAACGCGTCCGGCTCGCCGAACGCGCGAAGCGCGACGTATTGCGCGGTCCATGGCCCGATGCCGGGGAGCGCGCAGAGGCGCGTTTCGAAATCTTCCAGGCCGCGCTCGGCCGTGAGCTCGAGCCGGCCCTTGTTCACGGCGGCGGCGAGCGTCCGGATCGCGGCGGCCCGGGCCGCCGGAACGCCGATCCCGGAGAGGTCCGCGGCGGCGAGTGCGGCGGGCGCAGGAAAGAGATGCGTCAGTCCGTCCGCGCCCCCGCCCGGGAGTGTGCGCCCGAACCCGGCGACGAGGCGGCCCGCGAGCGTGCGCGCCCCGCGCACGGACACCTGCTGGCCGAGAATCGCGCGGACCGAAAGCTCGAACGGATCCCACGCGCCGGGCACGCGCAGGCCCGGACGGGCCGCCACGAGAGGCGCGAGCAGCGGATCGCGGCCCAGGACGTCCGCGATCGCGAGAGGGTCCGCGTCCACGTCGAAGAGGCGCCCCGCGCGGCGCACGATGTCGAGCAGGTCGGAGCCGGGAGGGAGGCTCAGCGAGAGGACGAGGAAGTTCTCGCTCACGTTTTTCGAGAGAGTCAGGACGCCAGGGGTGCCCCGGCTCTCGATCGTTCGCGAATAGGCGTGACCGCGAACGGCCTCGACGCCCGGAAGCGCGCGTTCTTCGAGGAAGGAAAACAGCGACGTCGCGTCGAACGGAGGCCGGATCGGCAATCTGAGGCGAATGGACCGCGCATCGATCCCGTTTCGACCCCGCAGTTCGGTCGGAGTCCGATGGAACGTCGCGCGGATCGCGTCGTTGAATCGGCGGACGCTTTCGAAGCCCGAAGCGAACGCGACTTCCGCGGCCGGCAGCGACGTCTCGTCGAGCAGCCGGCGCGCGAAGTGGACGCGGTGCGTTCGCTGGAGCGACGCGGGGGAGGCGCCCACGTGCTCCGCGAACAGTCGCCGGAGGTGGCGCGAGCCGAGGCCGAGGCGGGCGGCGAGAGTCTCGACGGATTCGTGCCCGTCGCCGTCGAAGATGCGTTTCAGCGCGCGTGACACGGTCGCGGACGTGCCGTTCCAGACCGGCGAGCCCGGCGCGGTCTCCGGCCGGCAGCGGCGGCACGGGCGGAAACCCGCGTCCTCGGCGGCCGCGGCATACGCATAGAAGCGCATGTTCTTCGCTTTGGGAAGGGGCGCCGGGCAGCCTGGTCTGCAGTAGACGCGCGTCGTCACGACGCCGACGAAGAATCTTCCGGCGAAGCGGCCATCCCGGCTCAGGGTTGCTTTGACGCAGGCGGCTTTCTCGAGGTCCACGCCGGGAATCTACTCCCCGGCCGGCGAAAAACTAGCCGTTTTCGGACATGGCTGTTTCCGCCAGGGGAGCGGAGGCTCAGGGTGCGGGAGGTTCCGGCGGGAGGGGGGAATCGGGCAGGTCCGGCGCGGGCGCGCCGCCGAGGCCGATGCGGTCCGCGATCGGAACTTGAGCCGCGAGGACGAGCGCGACGAGCTCGGGAACCGGCAGTCCCCATTCCTCCGCGCCGCGCGTCACGTACGACCGGTCCACGGAACGCGCGAAGGACTTTTCCTTCAGGCGCTTGACGACGGACTCGACGGGCACGTCCGCGATCTTCTTCGTCGGGCGGATGAGCGCGCACGCGCCCGCGAAGCCCGTCAGCTCGTCCGCGGCGAGGATCGCCTTCTCCATCGGCGTCTTCCGCTCGATGTTCGTGTAGAACGCATGTCCGCCGACCGCGCGGATGATCTCCTCCGGCCAGCCGCGCTCTCTCAGGATCTCCATGCCGCGCCAGACGTGGTCCTGCTCCGTCGGGTACTTCTCGTAGTCGAAATCGTGGAGCATTCCGACGAGGCCCCACGTCTCGATCTCGCCGGCGTCGGCGACGCCTCTCGAGCGCGCGAGGTGGCGCATCGTCGCCTCGACGGCGAGCGCGTGGCGGCGGAGCGGCTGCGATCGAGTGAATTCCGTCAGGAGGGCCCATGCGGCTTCGCGCGAGGGGGTCTTCATGGATCCAATCCTCGCATCAGCTGCCGCCCCGCGGAAGCCACTAGAAATAGGACTGGTTAGTCGTTAATACGGTTCTTGCACAGTTTCTTGTGCATTTCCCTTCATTTCCCTGGCAGAATTTCCTTTTTTGACTCAGAATCCGGCCGGCGAAAGCCAATTTCGAAGAGAAGAAAGGGAAACCCAGATGGGCATGAAGTCGGCGGCGATCCTCAAGGAGTGCGACAAGCAAGGCGTGCGGTTCTTGCGCCTCCAGTTCACGGACATCCTCGGAATCATCAAGAACGTGGAGGTCCCCCGCTCGCAGTTCGAGAAAGCGCTCGAAGGCGAGATCCAGTTCGACGGGTCTTCGATCGAAGGCTTCACGCGGATCGAGGAGTCGGACATGGGCCTCGTCCCGGACCTCGACACGTTCCGCATTTTCCCGTGGTCTCACCCGAACGGGAAGGTCGCGCGCCTCGTGTGCGACATCATCGAGCCGGACGGCAAGCCGTTCGACGGCTGTCCGCGCCAGGCCCTGAAGCGCCAGATGGAGAAGGCGAAAGCCATGGGCTACACGCTCATGACCGGGCCGGAGGCGGAGTTCTTCCTGTTCCGCCGAGACGCGAACGGCGACCCGATCGTCGACACGCACGACCAGGGGGGCTATTTCGACCTTACGCCCGTGGACCGCGGCGAAGAAGCCCGACGCGACATCGTTGTCGCGCTCGAGGCGATGGGCTTCGAGGTCGAGGCGGCGCACCACGAGGTCGCTCCCGGCCAGCACGAGATCGACTTCAAGTACGACGACGCGGTCACCACGGCGGACCAGGTCACGACGTTCAAGCTCATCGTGAAGAAGGTCGCGCTCGACCACGGCCTCCACGCGACGTTCATGCCGAAGCCCCTCTTCGGCGTCAACGGCTCGGGCATGCACGTCCACCAGTCGCTCATCACGGGCTCGGGCGCGTCCATGAAGAACGCGTTCTTCGACCCGAAGGCGAAGTACCAGCTCTCCGGCCTCGCGATGAACTACATCGGCGGCATCCTCAAGCACGCCCGCGCGATCGCCGCGATCACGAACCCGCTCGTGAACTCGTACAAGCGGCTCGTGCCGGGCTACGAGGCGCCCGTCAACGTCGCGTGGTCCGAGCGCAACCGCTCCCCGATGGTGCGCATCCCGGCGCGCCGCGGCATGGGGACGCGATGCGAGGTGCGAATGCCGGACCCGTCGTGCAACCCGTATCTCGCGTTCACGGTCATGCTCGCGGCCGGCCTCGACGGCGTCAAAAACAAGCTCGACGCCGGCGAGCCCGTGAACCAGAACGTTTTCGAGATGTCGGCCCGCGAGAAGAAACGCCTGCGGATCGACGTGCTTCCGGGCAGCCTCGCCGAGGCGCTCGACTGCCTCGAGAAGGACGACCTTCTGAAGAACGCGCTCGGGCAGCACATCTTCGAGAAATTCGTGGAGGCGAAGCGCTCGGAATGGCAGACGTACATCGCGCGCGTGCACCCCTGGGAAGTGGACCGGTACCTGCAGGCGTACTGACGAACCACCCGGGAACGACGGCGCGGGCCCCGCGGCCCGCGCCTTTTTCTTCGTGCGACTCGATTCAGAAGTCGAGCGTTCAGAAGTCGAGCTTCGCGCGAGCGGCGGCGAGGATTGCCGCCACGGCCGCGGGCAGACCGAGCGCGCGAGGGTGGACGACGAGGTCGTAACCCGCCGGATCCTCGATCTCCCTCTGGAAGGCCTGCCACGCGAACTCGCGCTGCGCCGTATCGCTCGCCGCGACGCGGCGGCGCGCTTCATCGAGCTTGAGGCCCATGTCATGCGCGACCGCCTCGGCCCGTTCGGCGGCCGGGGCCACGGCCCGGACCCGAAGCCCGTATTCGGGATCCAGGATGAAGTTCGCGCCGCGTCCTACGAGCACCGCGCGGCCCTCGCGCCCCAGCCGCCGGACGACGTGCGTCAGATCTTCGAGGTAGCGGGACTGTCCCGGGTCGGTCGGAAGGACGAACGGCGCGAGGTACTCGACGAACGTGCGAACGCCTTTTTCGTCGAAACGTTCGAGGGTCGACGCGTCGCGCCGCGTTTCGGCCGCCACGGCCTGGAGGATCTCGCGATCGTAGATTCGCCAGCCGAGGGCGGCGCTGAGGTGGACCGCGAGCTCGCCGCCTCCGGATCCGAGCTCGCGCGACAGCGCGATCCAGGGTCCTTCGGTCTGTGCGGGCCTTGCCGACGAGCCTTCCGTCGCCCGTCGGCGCATTTCCCTGAAGCGACCCTGGCGGTCCGCAAGCTCCACTCCGGGACGCGTCGAAGTCATGACGACCTCCCCCCTGGCCGACCAGCCTTAGGCCGGTTCAGGGCCTCCCTCCAATGTAGTGCCGCCGCGCCGCGCGTGCATGACCCAGGCTCACACCGTCACGAAACGAACATCGCGTCGCCGTAGCTGAAGAAACGGTACCCTTTCGCGACGGCTTCCCGGTACGCGGGGAGGACGTGCTCTCTGCCCGCGAACGCGGCGACGAGCATGAGAAGCGTCGATCGGGGCAGGTGGAAGTTCGTCAGGAGTGCGTCCACGATCCTGAACTCCGCGCCCGGCACCAGGAACAGGTCGGTCTCGAACGCGCCGGCGGCGACGCGACCCGCGTGGGCGCGCGCCGAGGCCTCGAGAGCGCGCACGCTCGTCGTCCCGACGGCGGCGATGCGCCGCCCCTCGTCCATCGCCCGGTTCACGGCTGCGGCCGTCTCCTCCGGGATGACGGCCCGCTCGAAGTCCATCCGGTGGTCCTCGACGCGGTCGGACTTCACGGGCCTGAACGTCCCGATCCCGACGTGCAGGGTCACGCGCGCGACCGTGACGCCGCGCGCAGCCGCTTCCGTGAGGATCGCCTCCGTGAAATGCAGGCCGGCGGTCGGCGCCGCGATCGCGCCGGGCTCGCGGGCGAAGACGGTCTGGTAGTCGAGGCGGTCCTGCGCGTCGGCGACGCCGTCCGGGCGGTGGATGTACGGCGGAAGGGGAGCGGAACCCAGGGATGAGAGGGCCTCGAGGAGAGAAGACTCCTTGTTCCCTTGCTTCGTGAAACGCAGAGCGTATGCGCCTTTCGCGCCCGTCGCGACGCCGGGTGCCAGCGCTTCGGCCACCCACTCACCTTCAAAGAAGAATCTCCTTCCCGTCTTCACCCGCCTACCCGGCTTTGCGAGACAGCGCCAGAGCTCCCCGTCCGAATTCCCCGAATTCTCCGAAACCCTCGAAACCAGCAGAAACTCCGTCCTTCGTTTCTTCTCGTCCGTCCCGAAAAGCCGCGCGGGGATGACCTTCGTGTCGTTGAGGACGAGGACGTCGCCGGCGCGGAGGAGCGAAGGCAGGTCGGCGACGCTCCGGTGCGCGATCGCGCCCGTGGCGCGGTCGAGCGTCATGAGGCGGGCGGTGCCGCGGGGGGCGGGCCGCTGGGCGATCGCCCCGGGCGGCAGGCTGAAATCGAAGTCGGAGACGTGCATCGCTCGCATTCTGCCCGCAGAAGCTCCGCTAGACTGCACGCGGATGCGCACGCGGGAGAGGACGGTCCTTGGGCTCTACGTCCTCCTGGCTCTTCTTGCCGTGCCGGTCTTCCCGCATTTCCTTTCGCCCAACGAATTCAGCCGCTGGGCGTTCGCCGCATCGCTCGTCGAAAACGGCACACCCGAGATTTCGCGCGTCCTGCCGCTCCTCGGACCCTCCTTCGAGGACGCCTCCGTGAAGGACGGCCGGGTTTATTCGAACAAGGCGCCCGGGGCGGCGCTCGTGTCCCTGCCGGGCTACCTTCTCGCCCGGCCGTTCGCGGGACCGCCGTCCGCCGCCTCGATGCGTCCCGTCCTGTGGGCGATGCGGCTCTTCGGCGCGACGCTGCCCGCGGCTCTCCTCGCGCTGGTTCTCTTCCGGTCGGCGGTGCTCCTCGGCGCGCCGCCTGCGCGCGCTCGGTTCGCGATGTTCGCGCTCGTCTTCGCCACGCCCCTTTTCGCCTACGGCCTGCTCCTCTTCTCCCACGCGCTCGTGGCGGCATGCCTCTTCGGGGCGTGGGCGGCGCTCTTTCTCCCCCGGGATCCGCCCCGGGCGTTTCGGCGCGACATCGCGGGCGGCGCGCTGATTGGTCTCGCGGTGTTTTCGGAATACCCGGCGGCCATGCCCGCGGCGGTCCTTTTTCTCTGTGCGGCGATTCCCGCGCCGCGGCGCGCGCTGGCCGTGACGGCGGGCGGCGCACCGTTCGCAATCGCGCTCCTGGGATACAACTCGATTTGCTTCGGCGGTATGTTCGAGCTGTCCTCCGCGCACGAACGCCAGGCCTCGTTTCATGCTCTCTTGTCGACTGGCCTCTTCGGCTTCTCTCTGCCGTCTCCGGAGTTCCTCCTCCGCCTCCTTGCGGACCCGTCGAAGGGTCTCCTCGTCTTCTCTCCGTTCCTTCTCCTGTGGCCCGGAGCGTTTCGGGCGTCCCGCGACGTGCTCCCTCGGGACGCCCGCCTCGCGCTCGTGCTCGCGCCGCTGTCACTGCTCCTCCTCTTTGCGGGTTTCCCGAGCTGGCACGGCGGTTTTACGGTAGGGCCGCGCTATCTCGTCGCCGCGCTGCCGTTTCTCGTATTTCCTTTCGTTTTCGGAAAGGGGGGCATTCTCGAGAGTGCGCTCGTCGGCGCCTCGACTCTCGCCGTCTGCGCGACGACGCTCGCGTTTCCATTCGTTCCTCCCGGCTTCGCAATGCCGTGGGGAAGCTTCGCGGGCTTTTTCTTCGAAAGAGGCCTGACGAGCCCGAACCTGCTTCATCTTGTTTCGCCAATGGCCGCGCGCTTCGTGCTGCCGACGATCGTATGTGTCGCTGTGATTCTCTTCTTGGATGAAAGGAGGGAAGAGAAGATTTTCCTAGAAGGGAAGAGGGAAGAGAAGAGCGACGGGAGGTGGAGATCGGCGCTTGCATTTTTCTGCGGCGCGGCGGCCTGCGCAGTCCTGGGATTCTTCCTTTCTAAGCAAGTCTTTCTTCCTTCTTCCTCCCTCCTTCTTCAGCGCGCCTACGTCGCCGATGTCTACTTCGAGCGGCAAGGCACGCTCGAGGAGGAGATCGCCCGGACGGGCGTCCCTCAGCCGCGCCTCCTCGCACGGCGGGAGCGCGAGGTCACGCTGCCCCCGACTTCCTGGCCGTTTGCCGAGGCGTCACGCTGAGCGCAGGTGGCGCGTCGCGGCGAAGGTGAGGATGACGCCAACGGCCGCCGCGAGGAGCCCGAGCCGGAAAGACGCCGGCCAGTACTCCAGGACGACCTCATGGGTGCCCGCGGGAATCGGGATCTGCGTGAGCTCACCGTTCCTCGACTCGATTCTCGAAGAGGCCCCGTCGACTTTCGCCCGCCATCCCGGGAACATCGGATTCGCGACGACGAGCCGGGACGGCGCGAGGGATTCCGTCCGGATCGCCCATCGAGTCGCCGTGCGGCCGGTGAGGATCGCTCCTCCGGGCGCGCCTTCGAGCCTCACGCGCGGCTTCACGCGGCGGTTCAGGAGGACTCTCCCGTCCGGTCCGGAATACTCCTCCACGAGGTCCAGGCCGAGCCGCGCGTTCAGCTCCGGGGCGCCGAAGGCGAACTGGGGATGCAGGAGCAGATACTTCACGCTCCAGGCGTCCAGCGCCGCGCCTCCCGGTGCGAGGTCCCAGGGCTCGATGACGTCCGTGGCGTTCGGGAGGTCGCGGAAGCGGCCGATCTCCCGCCGGCGGGCACGCCAGGCGCTCGGCGCCAATGCGTCATAGCCGCGCAGCTCCTCGAGCTGGACGTCGGTCGCCGTGTTCGCCGGGAGAAACGTATGGAGCGGAAGAACACGATAGGTCCCGGCCTCCTCCCGGAGCCGCGCGAGAAGCGGCGTGACGGGCGTCAGGACGGACGCCTTCGTGACGGCGTGGACGTGGCCGGCGAAGACGAGCAGCTCGAGCGCCGCGAGGCCCGCGAGCGCACAGGCGCACGCGCGAGCCGCCGCTCCCCTCCCCGCCTGCTCAGCCCGAAGGAGGAGATCGTCGAGACCCGAGGCGGCGAGAAAACCGAAGGGGAGCGGTAGGAAGAGGAGAACGCGCGACAGGTACAGGTTCGTGCCTACCGCGAGAGCCCGCGCAAGAGGGCCTCCGTAGGCGATCACGAGAAGAGCCAGGGCCCACCACGCCCAGAAACGGCGTTCGGAGTCGCGTCTCAGCCCGCGCAGGCCGAACGGCACGAGAAGCAGAACCGCGAGGGATACGGCCGCGGCCGCCGCGATGGGATGCGAGTGCGCGTCGTCGGGCAGGACGAAACGGAGGAGGGCGACGAGCGGCAGGACGGAGGGATGTCGTCCTTCTCCAAGCCGCGCGGCGCTGAGGGCGTAGTACTCGAGAAAGGGGAGGAGCAGCGGAGCGGCGAACGCGGCACCCAGGAGACTGCCGGCGGCCGGCCATCGGAGGGCGGCGAGAGTCCCGCCGCGAAAGGCCGCGTAAGCCGCGGCGAGAATCGCGGCCATCAGCGCGGTCTCCGGGTGGCCGCCCGAGAGAACGACGAATGTCGCCCCGACGAGGCCCGCGAAATCGCTCCGCGTGGGACGTTCCACGAGCCGCCCTCCGAAGAGGAGGAGGAGCGGAACCGCCGCCGCCGCGAGCGTATGAGGGTGCTCCAGCCACGCGATGAACTGGCCGGAAAGCGCGAAGGCGAGCGCGCCGAGGCCCGCGGCCGGACGCGACCGCCCGCGATCCCTCAGCCACAGGAACGCGGCGGCCGCCGCGAGGAGGGCCCGGAGCAGAAGAGAGAGATTCCAGCCCGGCCGGACTCCGAACGCGAGCGCGGGCCAGAGGAGCGGCGATCCCAGCGCGGAGATCGAGTTGCCGAGCAGCGGAACGCCCCCGTCCTGATACGGGTTCCAGAGCGGGAGCCGGCCTGCCGACATTTCCCGTCGCGCGAGCTCGAGCCAGGGCACGAACTGCCAGACGGGATCCGAGAGCGCCGGGGCCTCGATCGTCCGCGATCCCAGAGCCGGGGCCCAGGGCCAGAAGCGCGACTTCACGT
This sequence comes from Thermoanaerobaculia bacterium, assembly GCA_023717585.1. Classification (GTDB taxonomy): domain Bacteria; phylum Acidobacteriota; class Thermoanaerobaculia; order UBA5066; family UBA5066; genus Fen-183. Next base: position 374 of record JAMQPJ010000639.1, on the reverse strand, counting down.
CGTTCGACAGGACGAGCCCTTCGTGCATGCGGAGCCGGTATCCGAGACCGAGGCCGAGCACGAGAAGAGCGGCGAAGCCCGCGAGGCGGCTGCGGCTTGGGCGGGACATGAGCCCGCCTATGTTATGAGGTTCGTTTGACGCCATCCAAAGCGTTGTGTAGTGTCCCCGCGCCCATGGGAGAGGCTGCAGGGACTTTCCGGAAAGTCCGGCTGCTCGACGCGGCCGGCATGGCTCGGGCGATCTCCCGCATGGGCCGTGAGGTCGTCGAGGCCGAGGGAGGAACCGACGGCTTCGTGCTGATCGGCATCCGGACGCGCGGAGTCCCGCTCGCGCGGCGCCTCGCGGAGGAGATCGCGCGGACCGAGGGCGTCAA
>JAMQPJ010000591.1 GCA_023717585.1 Thermoanaerobaculia bacterium | reverse complement strand
GTGAGGAGGGCGAGCGAGACGCCCGTCGTCGCGAGGACGAAAGAGAACTCCCCGACGTTCGCGAGGGCGAGCGCGGCGCGTGCGGCCGTGCGCGGGACGGTGCCCGCGGCCCGGAGCGCCGCGAACGCGGCCGCCGTCTTGATCGCGACGAGAGCGACGACCCCCACGGCGACCTCGAGCGGGTGCGTCGCGAGGAACGCGGGCTCGAGCAGCATCCCGACCGAAACGAAAAAGAGGCTCGAAAGCAGGTCGTGGAGGGGGGCGAGCGTCGCGGCGACCTCGTGCACGTGGTCGCTCTCGCCGAGAACGATCCCCGCCGCGAACGCGCCCATCGCGGCGGAGACGCCCGCCTTCTCCCCCGCCGCGACCATCGCGAGGACGAGAACGACGACCGCGCCCGTGAACGTCTCGCGGCTCCCCATTCGCGCGACGGCGTCGAGGAGGCGTGGCGCCGCCCGGCGCGCGACGGCGACGAGGAGCGCGACGCCGGCGATCGCGAGGACGACGCGGCCCGCGACGGCCGCGATCCCGGGGCCGCTCCCGGTGACGAGCGCGGGGAGAAAGAGGAGGATCGGGATCACGGCGAGGTCCTGGAAGAGGGCGACCGCGAGGAACCGGCGGCCGTAAGGGGCCGCGAGCTCGTCGCGCTGCTTGAGGATCGGGAGGACGACCGCCGTGGACGAGACCGAGACGAGGAGGCCGAAGAAGACCGCCTGATTCGGCGCGCTTCCCCACAGCCGCGCGAGGGCGCAGCCTGCGGCGGCCGTGAGCGCCATCTGGAGTGTGCCGCCAACGAGCGATGTCCGGCCGAGGGCCTTGAGGCGCCGGATCGGGAACTCGAGGCCGACGAAGTGGAGGATGAGAGCGACGCCGAACTCCGCGATCGACTCGACGCGGCTGGCCTCGCGCACCCATCCGAGCGCGTGCGGCCCGATCGCGACGCCCGTGACGAGGAAGCCGACGACCTGCGGGAGCTTCAGCCGCCGGCAGACGAAGAGGACCGGAAACGACGCCGCGAGGACGACCGCGAGGTCCCGGAGGAACGTTCGCTCCCACACGGGTCAAGTATAGGAACCTGGTCGGAGCTCGGGAGTTCGCTGGCGCCGCCAGCGCGTCGCTCCTATTCTCGGGGGGTGACCGCGAACCTCACGCCGCAGTACCACGACGCCGAGGAGCGATTCAAGAAAGCGACGGACCACGCGGAGAAGCTCGCGGCGCTGCGCGAGATGATCGCGCTCCTCCCGAAGCACAAAGGCACCGAAAAGATGCTGGCCCACCTGCGCAAGCAGTTCTCGAAGCTCGAGGACGAGGCGGCGCTCGCGCCGCGCGGCGGCCACGGGCACCGCGTCGAGGTCGGCCACGTCCGGCGCGAGGGGGCCGGCCAGTGGGTCCTCCTCGGGCCGCCGAACGCGGGCAAGTCGTCGCTCCTCGCGGCCCTCACGCACGCGCACCCTGAGGTCGGTCACTACCCGTTCACGACGCGCGTCCCCCTGCCCGGGATGGCGGCGTTCGAGGACGTGCAGGTCCAGCTCGTCGACACGCCGGCCGTTGCCGAGGGCCACACGGAGCCGTACCTCCCGAACCTCGCGCACGACGCCGATGGTGTCCTCCTCGTCGTGGACGTCGGGGCCGACGACGCCGAGCCGGCCGCGAGGCTCCTCCACGACCTCCTCGCGCGCGCCCGCGTCTGGCCACGCTCGCGGCCGTTCCCGCCGGGCGCGCCGCCCTTCCTTCTGGCAAAACCCGTTCTCGTCCTCGGGAACAAGAGCGAGGACGACGACGGGACGTTCGCGGCTCTCGCGCGCGAGGCGATCGGCGCGGACCTCCCGTTCTTCCCCGTCTCGGCGCTCACGGGCGCGGGGCTCGATGCGCTGCGCGAGGTCCTGTTCCGGGAGCTGAAGCGAATCCGCGTCTATCCCAAGGAGCCGGGGAAAAAGCCCGACCTCGAGAGGCCGTTCGTCCTCCCGGAGGGCGCGACGATCCACGATCTCGCGGCGCACGTCCACAAGGAAATCGCCGCGCGGATGAAGTTCGCCCGGATCTGGGGCCACGCGAAGTTCGACGGCCAGCAGGTGGACCGCCACCACGTCCTCGCGGACAAGGACGTGGTGGAGCTGCACGCCTGAGGGCCGGCAAGGTCAGACAGCTTGCCCGGCCCGATCTACCCCCTCATCTGTCGCGGAGCAGGCGGTCGATGAGGATGTCTTCCAGGTTCCGGCGCCCGTCGAAAACGCCGACGACAACGACCCGCGCACTCTCCACCCGGTAGATGAGGCGATACGGACCGCCCAGAAGCTCACGATACGCATGAACCTGGATCCGCTTGAGCTCCGGAACGATGCGCCCGCGGGCGGCCAGAGTTCGCAGCGACGCAGCCCTGGCCTCCAGGGTGTCGAGCACCCGTGCCGCCGCTCCCGGGTCGTCACGCGCGATGTATTCGATTATCTCGGTGAGATCCTGACAGGCGATCAGCGCCCATTCGACGGGAAGGTGCGTCACTTACGCGCAAGCCGCCGACGAAGCCGTGCAAAGACCTCAGCCTGCGGAACCACACGCCCGGCGCGAACGTCCGCTTCGCCCTGAGCCACGAGCTTCAGCAGCAGCATGGCCCGGCGCATTTCCTGGAACGAATCGAAGTCCATGAGGACACCCTTCGGCTCTCCGCTTTGCGTGATGACGATGGGCCGCCTCGTCTCGCCGACCATTCGCAGCAGCCGGGCGGCGTGCGACTTCATGTCTGTCACGGAGCGGATGTCCTCTGCGGCTTTCATGGTACCGAATATGGTACCAGAAATGGATCTGTGAAAGTTCCGAGGACAGCCAGTCCTTTCGACGCTGCGTTTTCGCGCCATGGACGAAGAGCACTCGCGCGTTCAAGGCATGCCCTTGTGCAGCGCCACTCGACTCACCAGGCGTCCTTGGAGGATGATGTCAGTGACGTCGGCGACTCTCGCGGGTCATGACCGTGAGTCCCCGGAGGCCCTGCGGTCGGGAGGACTCAAATGCCGGGAAAACGAGAATCCTCTGTTTCGTGCTCAGGCTCCGAGCCCAGTTCTCCAGGTCGCGTGACTCGTCGCACGCTTCTCCGGAACGCCTCGTCCGCCATGGCTCTCGCGATCGTGAAAGGGAAGCCGGCGATGGCGGCAGCCTCGAAACTGCATATCGTCTTCATGTTCGGGTTGCCCGGTGCAGGAAAGACCACCTTGTCGCGGCAGCGGTTCCCTGGCTATCTCATTCTCGATCCCGATGTCATGCCCGAAATCTCGAGCCGGAAGGATGCTGCCGTCCGGGAGGCCATCGCCGCCCACAGCAGAAACCTCCTGGTGGGCAGTACCTCCAATTCCGACAAGATCGACCAGCTACTCTGGCAAATCCTGTACGCGAAAGAACACGGCTATCGGACGGAACTCTTGTACGTGAAGGTGAAGCTCGAGACGGCTCTCTCTCGCAATGCGCAAAGAGGACGAAAGGTGTCGGATGCGGCAATTCGTGGGCAAGCGATCGGCATTCAGGCCCGATTCGAGAGATTGAGGTCGCAGGTCGACTCTGCGACGATTCAGGTCAACGACTGACGCACGGCCAGGCCGTGCCGCACCGCCGCATCTCGTTGAGCAGCTCCGCCAACGCACATCACCCGGCGGACATTGACCCCAGAAACTCCGCGTTGTTTTTCGTCTTGTCGAGCCGCTCGATGAGGAGCTCCATCGCCTCGACGGTCGAGAGCGGGTTGAGGACCTTGCGGAGAATCCACACGCGGTACAGCTCCTGCTTCTCGAGGAGGAGCTCTTCCTTGCGCGTGCCCGACTTGTTGAGATCGATGGCCGGGAAGACGCGCCGGTCGACGAGCTTGCGGTCGAGGTGGACCTCCATGTTGCCGGTCCCCTTGAACTCCTCGAAGATCACGTCGTCCATGCGCGAGCCCGTGTCGACGAGCGCCGTCGCGATGATCGTCAGCGAGCCGCCTTCCTCGATGTTCCGGGCGGCCCCGAAGAAACGCTTCGGCTTCTGGAGGGCGTTCGCGTCGACACCGCCCGACAGGACCTTGCCCGACGGCGGGCACGTCGTGTTGTAGGCGCGCGCGAGGCGCGTGATCGAGTCGAGGAGGATCACGACGTCGCGCTTGTGCTCGACGAGACGCTTGGCCTTCTCGATCACCATCTCGGCGACCTGCACGTGCCGCGTCGCAGGCTCGTCGAACGTCGAGGAGATGACCTCACCCTTCACCGACCGCTGCATGTCCGTGACTTCCTCGGGCCGTTCGTCGATCAGGAGGACGATGAGCGTGATCTCGGGGTGGTTCGTCGTGACGGAGTTCGCGAGCGCCTGGAGGAGCATCGTCTTGCCGGTGCGGGGCGGCGCCACGATGAGGCCGCGCTGGCCCTTGCCCACCGGGGCGATGAGGTCGAGGACGCGCGAAGAGAGATTCGGCGTCTCGAGCCGGATCCGCTCCTGCGGATAGAGCGGCGTAAGGTTGTCGAAGAGGACTTTCTCGCGCGCGACGTCCGGGTGCTCGAAATTGACGGCCTCGACCTTGATCAGCGCGAAGTACCGCTCGCCATCCTTCGGCGGCCGGATCTGCCCGGAGATCGTGTCCCCCGTGCGCAGGCCGAACTTCCGGATCTGCGAGGGCGAGACGTAGATGTCGTCCGGGCCGGCGAGATAGTTGTACTCGGGCGCCCGCAGGAATCCGAATCCGTCCGGCAGCACCTCGAGGACGCCCTCCGAGAAGATCAGGCCGAGGCGCTCGGTCTGGGTCTGCAGGATCTTGAAGATCAGCTCCTGCTTGCGCAGCGACGGCGCGCCCTCGACCTCCAGCTCCTGCGCGACCTTGAGGAGCTGCGGCATCGAGTGGTTGTGCAGCGTGCGGATGTCGAGAACGGGCTCGGCGGCAGCGCCCGGAGCTTCGGCGGCCGCGGCCGCCTCTTCGATGTCGGCCGGGAGATCCCGTGGGTCGATGTCTCGGACGGCGTAATCGGCGCCTGGGACCTTGCGTCGGGGCATGGGTTACTCCTTGGAGGCGGGTGAGAGAGTCGCGTCGAGGATCCGCGCGAGCTCGGGGAGGGATTCGCCGGTCTCGGCCGAGACGGGCAGGAGGGGGCGGTCGGGGGTTTCGAAGGCGGCGGCGAGCGCCCGGTGCTGCCGCACGCGCTGCGAAGGTCTCACGGCGTCCCACTTCGTCACGGCGACGACCGTGGGGACCGAAGATTCTTTT
>JAMQPJ010000590.1 GCA_023717585.1 Thermoanaerobaculia bacterium | reverse complement strand
CGAAACCGCGGCGGGAGCCGGCAACGGGGGCGCGGGTCTCGGCGCGACTTTCTTCGCGCAGCAGGCGCGCGAGCATCACGTGCATCGCGTGTCCGGCCTTGTGCGCGACGACGTGGCCGACCACGGAGCGGCCCACGAGGGCGAGATCCCCGAGCAGGTCGAGCGCCTTGTGGCGCACGAACTCGTCGGCGAACCGAAGCTCGCCGTTCTCGACGCGGTCGTCGCCCACCACGATGCAGTTGTCCTCCCGGGCGCCGCGGGCGAGGCCGTGGGCCTTGAGCGCTTCGTACTCCGAGAGGAAGCCGAAGGTGCGAGCCGGCGCCAGGTGCGCTGCGTAGGAGCCGGGCGTGAGGACGACCGTGATCGACTGCCGCCCGACGGCGGGGTTCGGAAAGTCGATCGTGTACGTCACGCGCAGTTCGCGCGCGGGGCGGATCTCGAGCTTCCTGCCGCCCGATTCGGGAACCGCGACGACCCGCGACGGGGCGAACGGAATGGCGAGCGCGTCCTGCGGCGCGAGGCCCGCGGTCTCGAACGCGTCGAGCCAGGGCAGCGCGCTGCCGTCCACGATGGGCACTTCGGGGCCGTCGAGCTCCACGAGGACGTTGTCGAGACCCGCTCCGACCGCTGCGGAGAGCAAATGCTCGACTGTCGCCACGTCGCGGCCGCGCTCGCCGAGCGAGGTGGCGTGGTCGAAACGCCCGGCTTCCTCGGCGACGGCCGGAACGAAAACATCGACGTCGGACCGGTAGAAGACGATGCCGTGGCCCGGGGCGGCCGGATGCAGGACGACGTGGACGTAGCGGCCCGAATGGAGCCCGATTCCCGAGAGCCTCACACGACGTGCGAGGGTGTTCTGCGCGCGCATTCGGCAGTCGTTTTGCACGGCGGATGCCATGGCGGAACCCCCTCTTTCCCGGCGTTTTCGGAGGCGACGGCCTCCCGCCGTGACAGCGGGTGCGGCGGAAACCCCTCACCTGCGGCTTTTTCGTCACACCGGCTTTCGGGGGTCGTGCAAAACCGCGGCTGCTATTCTGTTCCCGTCCGGAGGCAGCCGTGCTCGCGCCTGTTGAAGAGAAGTACTATCAGGACTTTCTCGCGGTGCTCAGCCAAAAATGGCGGCCGTCGAAGGCGGCGTTCTACACGCTCGATCCTACGCAATCCGTTTTCCGCCTGAAGGCGCAGTTCGGCTTCACGCGCACCGACCGTCTTGCCGAGCGCCTCGGCCGCAACGACACGGTCGTGAACTACATCTACGAGCACCGCGAGCCGACGTTTCTCAACAACGTGAACGCGGCGGGGAAGCTGACGGACCTGATGGTTCAGGCCACGTCCATGCGGATGCTACTCGCGCCTCTCTATCTCGACGGCCGGATCATGGGGCTCGTCGACGTGCGCGAGAAAGCCGGGCGCCCGGCGTTCACGCAGGACGACATCATCGAGATCTCGGATCTCCTTCGCCGATTCGCGATCGAGCTGCGCCGCATCGCGGATGCGCGCAGCGGAGGCAGCATCGTCCTCACCGAGCCCGCGCCCCAGATCGAACGGCCCCTCGACCGTGTGGCCACGGTGACGGCCCCCACCTCCTCCCTGGAGCGCACGTCGGGTTTTTCGACGGCCCAGCTCCACACGTCGGGCGTCTTTCGCCGGGCCGGAGCCCCGCTGGCGGAGCCCGATGGCGAGGCCGGCAATCAGCTTCCGAGCCCGGTGGCACGGGCGCTTCGGCTCGTCGAAGACACGCTCGCGCGCAGCGTGCTCCCGAAAGCGGCCGCGGCCGCGGGCGGAGGGCTCACGCCGCGCGAGGCCGAGTTCATCGGCCTCTATCTCCCCACCTGTCTCAGCTACGAAGAGGTCGAGGTCGCTGCCGTGTCCTCCTTCGTGCCCGGAGCCGCGACCGTCACGGTCGCCGCGCGACGCTCCCTCGACCCCGACATCGCGCCCGCCCTCCTCGAGAATCTCGAGAAGATCTTCGCGAAGACGGCCGTGCCGTTTCCGTTCGCGGCCGATCCTTCCTGGCGGCCCCTCGCGTCGCCGCACGGCGAAGCGCCGCCGCTGCGCCGGGCCGAGATCGTCTCGATCCAGTCCAGCGTCCTCGACAGCTCGGCCGACGGCGTCGTGCTGTTCTCGCTGCTCTTCCGCCACGGCCCGAACCCCGAGGTCCGGGAGTCCCTGCGCGCCGCGCACGTCGTCCTCCGGAACGTCCTTTCCGGCAACCGCAGCGAGGCCCGCTTCCGCGAGGCGTATCGCGGACTCGTCAACAAGCTCCTCGAGCCGGGCCTTCTGAAACGCACGGCGCTCAAGACGCACTCTTTCAACGTGGGCCGCATGGTGCGGAAGCTCGCCGCGCAGCTCGGGGTTCCGCCGATGGAGGTCGAGCAGATCACGGTCGCCGGCATCCTGCACGACGTCGGCATGCGCGAGCTCAGCTACGACACGCTCTACACGAAGCGCACGCTGACCGACGAAGAGCTGACCCTTCTCCGCCAGCATTCGCGCGTCGGCGCCTACCTCGTCGAGGAAATCCCGTGGCCCTACCCGGTCGCCCCGCTCATCAAGCATCACCACGAACGGTGGGACGGCGGCGGCTATCCCGACGGGCTCCGGGGCGACGAAATCCCGCTCGGCTCGCGCATCATCCATTTGTGCGAAGCATTCGACGCCATGACGTCTCCCACGTCGTATCGGTCCGTTCTGTCGGACTATCAGGCCATCGACATCCTCGAGTCGAAGGCCGGCACGCAGTTCGACCCCGAGCTCACGCCGGAGTTCAAGCGGATGGTCGAGGACGCTTCGGACTGAGCCGGGACGCCGCGTGAAATCCCGTATCGAGAGGCAGGGCCAGAAGGCCGACGCGCGCCTCGCCCTCAAGAACGCCGGGCACCGCCCGGTCGCGTCGAACCGGCGCGCCTTCCACGAGTACGACATCGAGGAGAAGCTCGAGGCCGGCGTCTCGCTGACGGGCCCCGAGGTGAAGTCCCTGCGCGAGGGCAAGGCCAGCCTCCAGGACGGGTACGTGGCGGTGACGGGCGGCGAGGCCTGGCTGTGGAACGTCCACATTCCGCCTTACGGGGCGGCCAGCTACAACAACGTCGACGCGAAACGGAACCGGAAGCTCCTGCTTCACAAACGCGAGATCGTCCGGCTCGCGTCGAAGATCCAGCGGTCGGGAGCGACCTGCGTGCCCCTGAACCTCTATTTCAAGGGCGCGCGCGTCAAGGTCGAGATCGCGCTCGTGACCGGCAAGAAGCTCCACGACAAGCGCGAGACGATCCGGCGCCGGGAGGCCGACCGCGAAGCCCGCGCCGAGATGAAGTCCGCGCGGCGGCGCTGACGGGCGCCTGGCCATGCCGCGCCGAAAGGGAGCGCAAGCGGCCCTCGTCTTCCTCGCGGCGCTCCTCGTCTACAACGCGAACCTGCGCACCATCGCGAGCTTCGACAGCCTCGCCTCGAGCCTGCTTCCGTTCCGCATCCTCTCGGGCCACGGGCTGACGCTCGAGGAGCCCCGCGGCATTCCCCGCGAGATCGCGTACTCGATCGTGCGCGGCAGAAGCGGGTCCTTCGTGCCGCTCTATCCGGTCGTCACCCCGCTCCTCGTCACGCCGCTCTACGGTCCGGCGGCGGTCCTCGCGGCGCGCGGCGCAAGGCCCGACGTCTTGCGTGTCCTCATGGAGAAGCTCGCGGCCTCCGCCGTCGCGTCGGCCTCCGCGGCGGTCCTGTTTCTCGTCCTCGCGCGCCTCACGCGCCCGGGTCTCGCGCTCCTCCTCGCGGCCGCATACGCATTCGGGACGACGACGTGGGCGATCTCGAGCCAGGCCCTCTGGCAGCACGCGGCCGGGGGCCTGCTGATGGCCCTCCTGCTTCTCTTCCTCCTGAGGGACGACGAAACTCCCGCCGCGCTCGCCCTGTTCGGCCTGACGGCGGGGCTGCTCGCGGCAAACAGGCCGACCGACATCGTCTTCGTGGCGGCCGTCGCCTTTCTCGTCCTCCGGCGCCTCGGGCCGCGCGCGTGGCCGTTCCTCGCCGCGTGCGGGGGAGT
>JAMQPJ010000572.1 GCA_023717585.1 Thermoanaerobaculia bacterium | reverse complement strand
CGAAAAGGTCTCGGCCGAGACCGACGAGGTCGCCGCCCTCCGCGCGGCCGAGAAGCTGCGCAAGAACACGTTCACGCTGACCGATCTCCGCGACCAGATGGCGCAGCTCAAGAAAATGGGCCCTCTGGGCGGCCTCCTCGGTCATCTGCCGAAGGTGGGCCCCCTGAAGGGGCTCGCGAACCTCGAGATTCCGGAGAACGCCACGAAGAATCTCGAGGCGATGATCGACTCGATGACACCGGCGGAGCGCGAGGATCCGAAGATCCTCGACGGAAGCCGCAAGAAGCGCATCGCGAGGGGCTCGGGCACGTCCGTGCCCGAGGTGAACCAGCTCCTCAAGCAGTATCTGTCCATGAAGAAGATGATGAAGGGGGCCGCGCGCATGCGCGGCTGACCTCGTCCTCGAGGAAAACGGAAGGAATCGTCATGCTCAAGATCCGTCTGCGCCGCGTCGGCGGCACCAACGCCCCTGCCTATAGAATCGTCGTCTCCGACTCGCGCCGCACTCCCACGGCGAAGATCGTCGAGGAGCTCGGACACTTCGACCCCACGAAGAACCCGCCGATCGTCTCCTTCGACCGCGACAAGGCGAAGGCCTGGATCGCGAAGGGTGCGACCGCGTCCCAAACGGTCAAGCGCCTGATCGCCCGGAAGGCCTGAGCGCCCGGAAAGAGGCGGGACGACTCGGATGGCGCCGGCGCCCGACGATCGCATCGTCATCGGCCGCGTTTTGAAGCCGCACGGCCTCAAGGGAGAGGTCGTCATCGAGGTGTTGACGGATTTTCCGGAGAGATTCTCAGAAGGGTTAAGAGTCCGCCTCTCCGGCGGTTCGCGCGAGGCGCGAGAGATGCGCATCGTGGCGGTGCGCCCGCATCAGCGCCGGGTTCTCCTCGCCTTCGAAGGAATCTCAGACGTTTCGACGGCCGAAACTCTTCGGAATGCGGAGCTGAGCGTGAACGCGCAGGACGTCGCTCCCCGACCCGACGGCTACGTGTATCACTGGGAGATCGAGGGCGCGGTTGTCGTCGACTCGGCAGGGAAGCCACTCGGCCGCGTCGCCGAGCTCGCGGACGCGGGCGGCCGGCCTCTGCTCGTCGTCGCGACGCCCCGCGGTGTACGCGACGTGCCTTTCGCGCAGCCGATCGTGGTGTCGGTCGACGTCGCGAAGAAGCGCATCGTCCTCGACCCGCCGCCGGGCCTGCTGGACTAGAAGGACCGACAGGATCTTCCTGTGCGCCGCCTCGCCCCTGCGCTCCTCCCGCTCTTCCTGGCGGGATCCGCATCCGCGGACCCGGGCTTCCATCTCTGTGGAAACGAGGAGCGCTTCCGGCTCTTCGCCGAGCCGCCTTCGTGTCAGGCCGGAGGCGCGCCCGCGTCCGCACCGGCGCCCCCCGAACCTCGTCGCCTCTTCGACAAGCGGACCATGCGCCTCTCGGGCGCCATGCTCCTCGCCGTTCCGATCATCGGCTACATCGTCTGGTGGAGGACGAACGACCTGACCGAGTTCCGATTCGCGAACGAAGGGTGGTTCGACGCCGACACTTATTCCGGAGGAGCCGACAAGGTGTCCCACTTCGTCGCCAGCTCCATCCTGGGACACGGGCTGGAACGCTTCTACGAGAACCTGGGGCATACCCGCTCGGATGCGCGCTGGCTCGCCATCGGGGCGGTCACGATCACGGGGCTCGTGGTGGAAGCAGGCGATGGATTCAAGTACGGCGGCGCCTCCTGGCAGGACGCCGTGATGAACGTGGGAGGGGGCGTCCTTGGAGCGCAGATCGCGTACCGCCGGCTCGGCGATGCGGTCGGGCTCCGCTTCGGCTACGTCCCCGAGAAGAACCGGGGCGGGGAGACGGAGAAGCGCGTGGGGCACTACTCGCAGGAGATCTACACCGTCGACGCCAAGCTCGGCGGCATCCTGCGACGCAGCGGCCTCGAGCCCGGGCCGCTCCGTTTCCTGATGCTCTCGGCCACCTACGGGACGCGGGGCTACGCCGTCTACGGTGCGAACGGCTACGAGGACCTTCCCGCAGAGCTGCGGGAGCGGGACCTGGGGCTGGAGCTCGGGCTGAACATCCCCGAAATCCTGCGGGCGCTCGGCTTTCCGGAGAGGCGCTGGTGGCAGAGCGTCATCTACCAGATCTTCAGTTTTTTCCGCGTCCCTTATACGGGAATCGGGTTCCGCTACGACTTCGACCACCGCCGGTGGCGCGGCCCGGACATCGGGAATTGACCTTCCGGCCTGTGAAAAACCTTGCGGCTCGGGCGTGAAAGGATTAACAGGATCACCCGATGCGCTTCGACGTCGTCACCCTGTTTCCCGGCTATTTCGTCTCGCCGCTCGGAGAGTCGCTCCTCGGGCGCGCGGTCGAGTCGGGAATCCTCGAGGTCCATCTCGTCGACCTTCGCGATTTCTCGGAAGACCCTCACCGCAAGGTGGACGACGAGCCGTACGGGGGAGGGCCCGGCATGGTGCTCACCGCACCGCCGGTCTTCGCGGCCGTCGAGGCCCTTCGCGGCGAGCCCGGCGCGCCTCCTCCGCACGTGGCGTTCCTGTCGCCCCAGGGCCGCCGCTTCGACGCGCTGCTCGCGAAGGAGCTCGCGGAGCGCCCGCGCGTGGCGCTCGTCTGCGGCCGCTACGAAGGGATCGACGAAAGGACGCGCACGGCGGGTCTCTTCGACGCGGAGATCTCGCTCGGCGACTTCGTCCTGTCCGGCGGCGAGGTCGCGGCGCTCGCGATCCTCGAGGCCGTCTCCCGGTATCTGCCCGGCGTGGTCCAGGCCGCCGGAAGCGTGGAGGCGGACAGCTTCGAGGACGGGCTTCTCGACTACCCGCACTTCAGTCGCCCGCGTTCGTTCCGCAGCCTCGAAGTCCCCGAGGTGCTGTTCTCGGGCCACCACGAGAACATCCGGCGATGGCGGAGGGAGCAGCAGCTTCGCGCCACGCTCGAGAGGCGACCGGACCTGCTCGAGAAAGCCGCGCTCGACGAAGAGGAAAGGGCACTCCTGGAGAGACTTGCGGGAGGATGGCGTTCCCCTTAGAATCGCCGCTTACGGGTGAATGGTCTTCGGGGTGCCAGTGGTCGTGTCCCCGCCTGATTCCTCCCGTCACCTTGATTTTGGAGGTTCCCCGATGACGGACAAGCTGTTGATGGCCGAAAAGGCCGCACTGAGACTCGACGTTCCCCCGTTCTCGCCCGGCGATACGGTCAAGGTTCACGTGAAAGTCAAGGAAGGCGAAAAGGAACGCATTCAGGTGTTCCAGGGCCTCGTGATCGCCCGCAAAGGCGGCGGCGCGCGCGAGACGTTCACGGTTCGCAAGATCTCGCAGGGTGTCGGGGTGGAGCGCACCTTCCCGGTGCACTCGCCCGTCCTCGAAAGAATCGAGGTCGAGAGGCACGGTCAGGTGCGGCGCGCGAAGCTGTACTACCTGCGGGATCGTCGCGGCAAGGCCGCCCGCATCGCGGAGAAGCGCGACAACTGATCTCGACCGCCGCGCCCGGGGCGGAACTTCGATGAAAGGAAGCCCAAGGCGGAAGGAAGCGAGGCACGATGGGATCTGGCGGGAGTCGGAACGCATGCGACCTCGCGGCGGAGCGGGACCGGGTGGCAGGTCTTTTCGCCATCGAGGATGAGGCGCGGGCCGAAGGCCACGCGTTGATCGCCGGCGTGGACGAGGTCGGCCGGGGCTGTGTCGCCGGTCCGGTGTATGCGGGCGCGGTCGTTTTCGAAGGCCCGTCGAGGCTGCCCGGGCTCGACGACTCGAAGGCCCTTCCTCCCGAGGTCCGAGAAGCTCTCGCGGTTCGGATTCGCGGCGCCGCCCTCGGCGCCGCAGTCGGAGCGGCGTCGGCGGCCGAGATCGACGCGATCGGAATCGTCGCCGCCACGTTCCTCGCGATGCGGCGCGCG
>JAMQPJ010000565.1 GCA_023717585.1 Thermoanaerobaculia bacterium | reverse complement strand
GCTCCGGCTCCTGACGGCCTGCGGCCCGCTCACGGACGGCGCGGCGGTCTTCGACGCGAAGGCGGCCGCGCGCCGCGAGAAGGACCTCGGGGAATTCCTCGCCTCCTTCCCTTCGTCGCCCCGGCGCACCTCCCTGCAGCTCGAGCGCGCCCGCCTCCTGTCCTGGCTCGCGGAGGGGGCCTCGCGCCGCGGCGATGCCGACGCGTTCGCCGGGTACCGCGACGGGGCGATCGAGGCCGCCTCGGAGGTCACAGCCACGACGCCCGACGCGTCGCGCCGCCGCGCCGCCGACCGCCTCGTGGCGCGCCTCACGAAGTCGCTGCCCCGCAAGGTCGTCTCGGACAAGCCCGTCGTCTCCGCGTCGGGAATGCGCGCCCAGTTCGTGGCGAAGGGCGGCGCCACGCTGCTCGTCGTGTCGCGCCCGGACGGCAAGGACGCGATCCAGCCGTACACGGTCGTGGGCGCGGACCCGGCCAGCCTCGCCTTCGACGCGGCGGGCAGGAAGCTCGTCTGGGACGAGGCGCCCACCGCCGGCCGGCGAAGGACGCGGCTGCTCGATCTCGTGCGCGCGCGCGTCGTGGAGCCGGCGGCCTCGGCGGAGCCCGAGCTCCTGTCTGTCGGGACCCCGACGTCGAACGGTCTTCTTCAGGGCGAAGACCGCTACACGACGTCCCTCGGTTTCTCGCCGGACGGGCGCCTGCTCCTCGTGGTCTGCGAGGGGTTCACCCCCGACGGCGTGCGGATTCCGAAGCGGCACATTCTCTGCGACACGGACGGCGGACGACGGCCGGTTCTCGTCGACCGCCCGTATTCGGCACCCGGCGTCGTGGACTGGAATCGGCTCCAGCAGATGAGCGAGCGGCTCAGCGGATAATCAGCGTCGCATGACGGACCCGGCAGATCCCCACGAGGACCGGAGGCTGCGGCGAAAAACCGCAGCCTTCCGGCTGAAGCACGACATCGGGAAAGCCGTGAGATGGAGCGCGCCGGAGGAGCGGGAGACGAGCATGGATGAACTGCGAGCGCGGCTCAGAAGAGATCTGCTCTCGCGCCCGAGCGGTGGCGCCGCAAGCCGAGACGTCCTGGAAATTTTCTTAGAATGGAAAAGGGAGGAGGGGCCGCTTTTTCACGGCGCCGACCCTGACCTGGAGGCGCTGGAGCGAGCCATGACGGAGCTGGGGCGCCTTGCCCCTCGCCTCGCCCCTTCCCTCTTACCTTTCAAAGAATCTTCATCTTCGTCTTTCTCTTCCTCTTCTCCCTCCGAAGCAAGATCTTCTTCTTCTCCTTCTCCTCTCTCCGAATCCCAGCTCGTCGCTCTCGACGAGGCCTGTCTCGAGGCTTCGCGCGCGTGCACCGCGTTCTACCGCCGCATCGCGGTCGAGGAGGGGCCCCAGACGATCCGGCCACCCGGTGCGCGGCGATGACGGCGCGCGGCCCGCGGGTCCTCGTCGTCGACGACCAGCCGAAGACCGCGGACTTTCTCCGCCGCCACGCGCCGGATCTCGTCCTGCTCGGCCCTTCGGCGGAAAAGTCCTGGGCGGGGAGCTGGCCGGAGGCCGAGGCGGCCCTCGCGCGCGCTTCGCGGCTGCCCGATCTCGTCGTCCTCGACCTCCGTTTCGACATCCCGGACGAGGAGCTCCTGCCCGACCGGCGGCCTCTCGGCGAGACCGCGGCGGGGAAGCGGGACCGGCGGGACAGGCGCGACCGGCAAGGCCTCTTCATCCTCGAGCGCCTGCGCCGCCGCGAGCCCGACCTCCCGGTCCTCCTCACGACCGCGCACGAGGAGATCCCGTTCGAGGACGAGGCCAGGCGGCTGCGCGCCGACGCCTTCACGTACACGGTCGGCGAGGACGAAGCGACGGGAGAGGGCCTCGTGCGCCTCGTGCGCCGGGTGCTCGACGAGCGCGAGTCGCCGCTCTCGACGGGGCGGTTCTTCTGGGGTCGCGGCGCCGCCATGCGCGACCTGCGGCGCCGGATCGCCTCGCTCGCGCCCACGCCTCTTCCGCTCCTCCTCACGGGGCCGACCGGCTCTGGCAAGAACTTCCTCGTGAAAGAGGTCATCCATCCGCTTTCGTCCCGGAAGGGGCCGCTCGTCTCCTTCGATTGCGCGACCGTGCCGGAGACGCTCCTTCAGGCGGCCCTCTTCGGCTCGGTGCGCGGCGCGTATACGGGTTCGGTCGCGGACCGGCCGGGCGTTTTCGAGGCGGCCGCGGGAGGCACGCTCTTCATCGACGAGATCGAGAACCTCTCCGGCGACGCACAGAAGGCCCTCCTGACTGCGCTGAACGACGGCGTCGTGCGGCGCGTGGGGGCGACGGCGACGGTGCCCCACACGGCGCGCATCGTGGCGGCCTCCAACGTGGACCTCAAGAAACGGGTGACGGAAGGCCTCTTTCGCGCGGACCTCCTCATGCGGCTCAACCCGGCGCTCGCGCTGGAGCTGCCGCGGCTCGCGACCCGGCGCGAGGATCTCGAGGATCTCGCGGACGACTTCGCGGCGGCGTTTTTCACGGACCCGACGAACCGTCTGGAGATCGCGGCGCAGGTGCGCGCCGCCGGAGGCGCGGGGCCGGACCGGTCGGACACGTTCGAGCTCGCGCGCGGCGACGACGAGGTCGCGCGCAGCCGGGCCCCTGTGGTCTTCGCGCTTCCGCGCAAGGGATGGCAGGCCATCGCCCGCCACCCGTGGCCCGGCAACGTGCGGCAGTTCGCGATGGTCCTCGCGGACCTGCTCGCGGCCACGCTGTACGGCCGCACGGCCGCGGCGAAGGACCGCAGCGATCGCGTGGTGTTCTCGATCGATCCGCGCCTCCTGTTCGATCTCCTGGCTGAGGCCCGTCAGGAGGACTCGCCCGCCGCCGCCGACTCGTTCGTGCTTCCGCGGCCCCGGGTCGACAGCGTCGAGGGCTTCCGGCGCGAGCTCGAGCGCTCCGCGTTCCTCCAGACCTTCCACGAGTGCGAGGGGGACTTCGCGCGGATGGCCGAGAGGATGACCGGCTCGGCGGCGGACGAGCGTGCCGTGCGCCTGCGCTTCAACAAGCTGGGCCTCTCGGCGCGGCGCGAGGGTTGAGCATGTGGCAGGCGATCCTGCCTTTCCTGCCCTTCCTGATCGCCGCCGCGCCCGTGCCGTCGCCCGAACCCTGCGAAGACCCGTTCTCGGCGCGAGACCTCGTCCGGCGCGCGCGGCTCGAGTCTCCGTCGGTCGCCCTCGCTCTCCGCGGTGCGGACTTCGCGGCGGCGGCGGGAGACACGGACGACGAGGCCCGCCTTCTCGAGATCGCCGCGAAAGAGGCCCCGGAGCTCCTCTCGCCGGTGGATCGCCTCGTGCTCGCGCGGCAGGCGGAGGCGCGCGGGGACCGGCGAGGCGCGATCCTCCAGTTCGGACACGTCCTGACCGCATTGCAGCGGCGCGGCCTCGCCGGCGCGGTGTGGATCGGCGAGTCCATCCGGCGCCTCGACGCCGAGGACGAGGCTCGGAAGCTCCCGGCGCGGCCCGGATTCGCGCCTCCGTCCCCGGAGGCTCGACGCGCGTTCGGGGAAGGCAAGGCGGCCCTCCGGCGCGGCGCGAACGCACCCGCGCGCGAGGCATTCCGGAGGGCGCTCCGGCTCTCGCCGGGTTAC
>JAMQPJ010000111.1 GCA_023717585.1 Thermoanaerobaculia bacterium | reverse complement strand
AATTGGACCGGCTCTCTGCGTTCTGCTGAAGGCCGAAGACCCATGCTTCGGTCGACGCGGACTCCGCGAGGGTGACGCCGGCGTAGGACACGCCGTAGCCCCCGCCGCCGGCCGCCGGCGTCGAAGTGCGCGAGGCCACGTACCCGTCGGCGACCGCGCCGCCGGCGGTGAACCGGACGAAGAGCGAACCCGCGTAGGCCGCACCTTTCGGGCCCACCGACGCCCCGCGCGCGCGGAGGTAATCGACGATGCCCGGGAAGAACCGCTGCTCGCCGGGCTTGAGGGTCTCCGTCACGAAGCCGGTTGAGTTCCCCCCAGGGCTCGCAAGCGATTCGACGAAGTTCAGGCTGACCGTCGCGGCCGCGGTGCCTGGATTCACGAGCACGAGCTCTGTGCCGAAGGCTCCCGACTCGACGATTGCCGGGACGACCTGCGCGGAGGGCGCTCGCGTCGCGGAAACCGCGGCAAGGAAAGCGCCGTCGTTCGTGACGTTGTCGTTTGCCACGCCGTACGCGTAGTACGGATCCGTTCCGGACACGCGCTCGACGAGCGCCCAGCCGCTCGAGTATCCGGCCGCCTTGAGGATCGACCCGATCTGGAACCACTGACCCGGTTGGAGGAAGACGGTGTCCGGGAGGACGAAGCGCGCGCCGCCCGCGCCCGACACGAGCGTGACACTCAGGCCGATCGGACCCGAGGTGCCCGCATTTTCCAGTGCAATGTTCGTGCGCTCGGCCGCCGTTTCGCGCAGCCCGTAGATCGCGACGCGGCCGTTGAAGAGCGCTTCGGCGGCCGGCGCCGCGTACGAGAGCCCGGCCCGGCCGGCACCCGACCGGGCCGTCGTGCGCGCTCCGGCGTAAACGACTGCCCTCGCGGGAAGGTTCGTGAACGACGCCCGCACGGAACCGCCCCCGGAGGCCGCGGCCTCCAGCGTGGTCCGCACCACCCCCTGCTGACCGAAGAACGCGAGGGCGTCCGGGATGACGATCTGTCGGCCGGGCCCGAGGTCCAGGCCCACGGTCGACGCCGCGCCTCCGCCGAGTGCGTCGGCCGGCGTCAGCATCAGCTCGACGTGCGCGTTCGAAGCGCCCGGGTTCGAGAAGGTCATTTCCGAGCCGAACTGCGCGCCGCCGTTTCCGGCGACGCTCACGACCACCGGGACGATCCGGGTCGCGGAGAGGCCGGAGACGGGGATGCTCAGGACGCCGGCTTCGGACGAGCACCCGTTCACGGTCTTCTGGACGACGCGCAGCGTCGTCGCGCCCGGAAGACCCGCCGTGAACTGGATCGTGTTCGTTCCCTGGCCCGACGTCAGCGATCCGTTCTCGACGGTCCACGTGAAGACGTCGGTGCCCGCGGCGGGCACGTTCGCAACGAGGCCGGAGTCCTCCGTCATGGCCCCGGCCGGACCCGTGATCGGCGGGGCCGACGGCCTCCGGTCGACCGTGACGTCCCTGACTCCGGAAATCTGGCAGCCCGAGCTGATCCTGATCGTGACGGACAAGCGCGCCTGGCCCGCGTCGCCCGCAATGAACGTCACCGACGGCGTTCCCTGCCCGCCGTCGATCGTCCCGTTCACGATCGACCACTCGTAGCTCGCGGTAGCTCCCGAATCCGGGACGCTCGCGGCGCCCGACGTCCCCGCGCACACGGCGGACGGCGCCGTGACGAAGGCTGCGCTGGGTTCGAGTCCCACGACGATGAGGGCGCGGCCCGAACCGGGAACCGAACAGATCCCGTCGGAGATCGAGTTGATCATGTAAGGAAAGGTCCTCGTTGGGTTGACGACCCGCGACAGCGTCGTCGAGCCGGTGCCCGTCTGGATGAAGCTGTCGTTCCACCGTACCGTGAACGGTCCTCCCGAGGTCACGACCGCCGAGATCGTCGTACCTCCGCCGGAGCAGACCGTGCCGCTGCCTGAGACCCTGGCGGTCGGCGACTGATGAACCGTCATTGCCACGCTGCCGGACACGGTACCGACGCATCCGCTCCCGTCGGTCAGGGACGTCAGCGAGTACGTCGTGTCGACCGCCGGTGAAACGGCTCTCGTCGCGGGGCTCGCCTGTATCACCTGGCCGACTCCGTCGGACCATGTCAGATTCCAGGGCGGTTGCCCTGTCAGGTTGACGGAGAGGGGCGTCGGCTGACCCGAACACGCTGTCGTGGATCCCGTAAGAGCGGCGGTCGGGGTCGGCAGGATCGGCAGCACGCGGGTGGCCTGCGACGAGCATCCGTTCAACCCCGTCACCGTCACGTCGAGGGAGACGCTCCCCGACGCCCCGGCCGTGAAGCTGATCTGCCTCGTCCCGGCGCCCGCCGTGATCGTGCCATTCGTGACCGTCCACGCGTAGGTAGCTCCCGCGCCGGCGTCCGGCGTCGACGCGGTGTTCCCGGCCGTGTTCGGGCAGACCTGCGCGACCGACGTCGTGATGAGGGCGCCCGGCACCGGCTTCACGACGATGTCGGCGAGGCCGGAGGACGATCCCGGGC
>JAMQPJ010000539.1 GCA_023717585.1 Thermoanaerobaculia bacterium | reverse complement strand
AGTCCTCGCGGCCTCCCGCCCGGTCTCCTTCGAGCGCTACCGCGCATGGCTCGAGCAGGGATTCCACGGGGAAATGGCGTTTCTCGAGCGCGATGCCGCGGCCCGCATGCGCTTCGACGCGGTCCTTCCGTTCACGAGATCGGTCCTCGCCGTCGCCCGCGCGATCCCCGGCCGCGGCCCCGGAAACGTGGCGCAGTACGCGCGCGGAGAGGATTACCACCGCGTCGTCCGGCGGCACCTGAAGGCGGTCGTCGAGGACCTCAGGCCCCTCGCGCCCAGGGGCTCTCACTGGCGCGTGTGCGTCGACACGGCGCCTCTCCTCGAGCGCGAGCTCGCGGCCCGCGCCGGCCTCGGGTTCATCGGCAAGAACGGACTCCTGATCGTTCCGGGCGCCGGTTCGCACGTCGTCCTCGGCGAAATCCTGACCGACGTCGCGCTCGCCCCGACCGCGGCGCCGGCCGACCCGGGGGCCGACCGTTGCGGTTCGTGCACGGCGTGCCTCGACGCCTGCCCGACGCGGGCCTTCGCCCTTCCTCGCGTTCTCGACGCCCGGAAATGCCTTTCCTATCTCACGATCGAGAAGCGGACGCCCTTCACGGCGTCGGAGGAGGCAGCCCTGGGCGGCCGCCTCTTCGGCTGCGACGCCTGCCAGGACGCCTGTCCCTTCAACGAGGCCCGGGGCAGCGCACCCTCCGGCCCGGCAGCTTCCGTCGACCCCGCCGAGATCCTCGCGCTCTCGGAGGAGGGCTTTCGCGCGCGCTTCCTCGGTTCCGCCGTCTGGCGGGCCACGCGGGAGGGTCTCGCCCGGAACGCAGCCGCCGCGCTGCGCCGCGAGGCACGGATCCTCCCTGCGGAAACCGGCCGGGCGCTCGACGCTGGGGAAACCCGATGACCTTCTGGATTCTCATCGTCCTCTACTTCCTCTGCGCGGCGGCGTCCGCGTTCTTCTCCTCGGCCGAGACCGCCATCACGTCCCTCTCCGAGGCGGCCGTTTTCCGGCTCAAGAATTCCGGCGAGAGAAGAGCCGAGCGGCTCGAGCGCCTGAGGGACGATCTCCCGCGCACGATCGGAACGCTTCTCGTCGGCAACACGCTCGCGAACGCGGCCGCGGGCTCGCTCGGCGCCGGCCTCGCCATCGCCGCCTTCGGCGAGAAGTGGGGCGTCCTCGTCGCGACGGTCCTGACGTCCGTGCTGCTCCTCGTCGTCTCCGAGGTGACGCCCAAGACGATCGCCGCGCGGCGCCCCGAGCAGATCGCGCTCCTCTTCGTCGGCCCGATGGAGCTCTTCGTGCGACTGCTCGCGCCCGTGACGCGCCTCCTCTCGGCCGTCGCGCGATGGATCCTGGGTCCTTTCGGCGCCGATGCGCTGGCGGACGTCACGCAGGACCACGTCAAGAGCATCATCGACCTCTCGCGCGAGCAGGGCGGCCTCAAGCGCGAGGAGAGCGAGCTTTTGCATGCCGTCCTCGCCTTCGGGCAGACGCCCGTCAAGGAAGCGATGGTGCCCCGCGCGCGGATCGTCTGCCTCCCCGTCGCCGCGACCTTCGCGGAGGTTGAGGCCGCCTGCCGCGAGCACCGCTACAGCCGCTATCCCGTCACCCGGCAGAGCTCGGACGACATCATCGGGATCCTGCACGTCAAGGACCTGTTCGACGTCTCGGACTCGGAGGAAAAAGCGTTCGAGCTGGGCCGCTATCTCCGCCCGGCGATCTTCGTCCCGGAGCTCAAGCGTTCCGAGGAGCTCTTCCGCGAGATGCGACGCCGGCGCTCTCACATGGCGGTCGTCGTCGACGAGAGCGGCGCCGTGGCGGGCCTCGTGACGCTCGAAGACCTCATCGAGCAGATCGTGGGCGACATTTTCGACGAACACGACGAGCCCGCAGGACGCCCCGAGAGCGACGGGACGTCGCTGGTCGTGGAAGGAACGTATCCTCTGGCCTCGCTCGAACGGGACCTCGGCGCCTCCTTCGGCGACTCGGACGACGAGACCGCTGCCGGCTTCCTGCTCCGCAAGTTCGGGCGCATTCCGCGAACCGGGGCCAGGACCCGGGAAGGCGATCTCGAGTTTCTCGTGGAACGCGCGTCGCCTCGCGCGATCGAACGCATCCGCATCCTCCGCGTTCCGGCCCATCCCGCGGCGCCGGCCGGCGGGCGAAAGGCCTGAGGAACGTGACCCCATCCCCCCGCACCGTGACCCTTCTACCCGGAGACGGAATCGGTCCCGAAATCACCGCGTCCGTGACGACCATCCTCGATGCGGCCGGCGCCAACCTCGTCTGGGAGC
>JAMQPJ010000534.1 GCA_023717585.1 Thermoanaerobaculia bacterium | reverse complement strand
GGGCGTCGCACGCGCGTGCGCGTCCGCGAGCCCGACCCCGCGCGGCGCCACGACGTTGCTCGCGTGGCCGAAAACGAGAGACGCCGACGGAGCCTTCGCCGCTGCCTCGAGCTGCAGCCGTGTCTTGTCCGGGGTCCACGCGTCGTCGCCGTCGAGGAAGGCGATCCAGTCCCCACGAGCCTCGGCGAGGCCGGTGTTGCGGGCCGCGCCAGGGCCTCCGTTCGGCCGCGAGACGACGCGGACCAGGCCGCCGAACGACCGGGCGACTTCCGCCGTCCCGTCCGTCGATCCGTCGTCCACCACGATGACTTCTTCCAAAGGGTGGGTCTGGCCGAGGACGCTCGCGAGCGATTCGGCGAGGAAAGCTTCGCATTGAAACGCCGTCACGACGGCGCTCACACGAGAGTTTTTGGGCACGCCCCATTCTATCCGGCGCTCCCGCCTGTGCCTGGAACCGTTTTCGCATTACCATCGACACTGAGCGGCCCGCCGATCGCGGGCGCCGACGCCATGAAGACGCTTTCCGAAGTCCTCGCGCAGGAAGACGAGATCGTCCGGCTCGACCCGGATCACCCGGGGTTCAAGGACCCCGTCTACCGGAAGCGCCGCAACGAGATCGCACGCCTCGCCCTCTCCTGCAAGGAAGGCGATCCGCTGCCGCGCGTGGACTACACGGCAGAAGAGCAGGCCGTGTGGGCGATGACGTGGGAACGGCTCGGCCCCCTGCACGAGACGCGCGCGTGCCGGCCGTGGCTCGAAAGCTCGCGGGTCCTGTCGCTGGACCGCGCGCGCGTCCCACAGCTCGAGGACGTCAACGTCACGCTCTCGCGGTCGGGCTTCCGCATGCTTCCGGTCGCCGGGCTCATTTCGGGGCGCGGCTTCCTGTCGGCGATGGCGCAGGGCGTCTTCCTGTCGACCCAGTACATGCGCCATCACTCGGTGCCGTTCTACACGCCGGAGCCCGACGTGATTCACGAGCTCGTGGGGCACGCGGCCAGCCTCTTTCATCCCGACATCGTGCGGTTGTCGCGCCTCTTCGGCCAGGCGGCGCGCGAGGCGAGCGAGGCGGCGATGAGGCGT
Source organism: Thermoanaerobaculia bacterium (assembly GCA_023717585.1). Classification (GTDB taxonomy): domain Bacteria; phylum Acidobacteriota; class Thermoanaerobaculia; order UBA5066; family UBA5066; genus Fen-183. Next base: position 2,263 of record JAMQPJ010000534.1, on the reverse strand, counting down.
CTCGAGCTCGTCTACTGGTACACGCTGGAGTTCGGGCTCGTGGAGGAGGGTGGCGCCCTCAGGACCTACGGCGCCGGAATGCTCTCGTCTTTCGGCGAGATGGAGCGCATGACGACCGAGGCCGAGCTTCGCCCGCTGGACTTCGACGCCGCGTCGGCGCTCCCGTACGACCCGACCCGATATCAGCCCGTTCTCTTCGTCTCCCCGTCGTGGGACCGGATGGTTGGCGACGTGTCGGACTGGCTGAAGACGGTCTGAGGCATCCGGGCCCAGGGCTCAGCGCGGGCCGCGGCGGATCGCCTCGATGGCACGGTCGCGGTCGTCCGCGATCCGCTGCCGGTCGATCCGGTACCCCTCCTCGGCCTTCTCGCGCTCGGCCGGCTCGGCGTTCTTTCGCATCCCGTCGCGAAAGAGGATCTCCCGCTCGGCCAGGCGCGACGCCGCGACACGCCGTGCCTCGGCGATCGCCTCCTTCTGCCTGGCGGAGAGCAAAGTCTCCCTGACGCCGGATGCGCGGTCGGCGGCCTCCAGCTTTTCCATGGCGAGGTCGTAGGCGGATTTCTGCTTTTTTCCCATGCGGGACATCGTATACGCGATGAGATCCGAGCCTCGCCCGATGAGCGGCGAGAGTCCCGTGTGCCTTGCTCGCTACACTCGACGTCGTGGCGTCCGGGCACAAGCCCTACGAGGCCCTGAAGCACCGCGATTTCCGCCGCCTGGCGATCTCGATGCTCGTGTCGCTCGTGGGCTCGCAGATGCAGAACGTCGCGATCGACTGGCATGTCTGGGTCCTCACGCGCTCGCCTCTCGCGCTGGGCCTCGTGGGTCTCGTCCGCGTCGTGCCCATCGTCGTCCTCTCGCTCGTCGGGGGCCTCGTGGCCGACCGGCGCGACCGGCGCCGGGTCCTGATCGTCACGCAGTCCGCGATGACCCTCGTCGCCCTCGCGCTCGGCGTCGTGACCCTTCTCGGGCGCGACAGCGTCGGTCTGGTCTACGTCCTCACGGCGTGCACGTCCGCCGCGGGGGCGTTCGACAACCCGTCGCGCCAGTCCCTCCTCCCGAGGCTCGTGCCGGAAAAGGACCTGCCGGGCGCCCTCGCGATCATGATCTCGGTCTTTCAGCTGGCGTCCATCGGCGGACCGGCGCTCACCGGCCTCATTCTCGCCGGCACCGCGGGCGAGGCGCCGGGGCGTGCGGCGCTCGGCGGTCACACGGGCGGGCTGGCGCTCATCTACTTCCTGAACGCGGCGTCCTTTCTGGGCGTGCTCGTGACGCTCTTCACCCTCCGGACCTCGGGCGAGGTCGCGCGGGAGGAGGGAGGGCCGGAGAACCCGCTGACCTCCCTGAAGGAAGGCCTGCGCTTCGTCTTCTCGACGCCGATCCTCGTCTGGACGATGACGCTCGACTTCTTCGCGACGCTTTTAGCGGGTTCGATGTCGCTGCTCCCGATCTTCGCGGACCAGGTGCTGAAGGCGGGGCCGGCCGGCTACGGCTGGCTGCGCGCGGCGCCGGGAATCGGCGCGCTCGTCGGATCCGTCTGGATTTCGGTGCATCGACTGCCCCGCCGGCAGGGGCGCGTCTTTCTCTGGGCGGTGGCGGCGTATGGCGCCACGACGATCGTCTTCGGCCTCTCGCGCAGCTTCTGGCTCACGTTCGGGGCGCTCACGCTCGTCGGGCTGTCGGACACGTTTTCCACGGTCGTGCGCCAGACGGTGCGCCAGCTCGTGACGCCGGACGCCCTCCGCGGCCGGATGACGAGCGTGAACATGATCTTCTTCATGGGCGGCCCGCAGCTCGGCGAGCTGGAGGCGGGATTCGTGGCGAGTCTCTTCGCCTCGGCGGCCCTCGGCGCCTCGGTCGCCGTCGTTTCGGGCGGCGTCGGCACGCTCCTCGTCGTCGCGTTCATCGCGGCGCGCGCGAAGGTCGTGCGCGACTACGATTGGACGGAGTCAGGCTGATTTCGTAGCCTTGCGCATGGACCTCTCGCGGCGCGACACCCTCCGCTTCTTCGGAGCCACCGCCGCGGGTGCGCTCCTCGGAGACCCCGGCCCGGGCGAAGCGACTGCTTCCCCCGAACCGATGTTTCGCGCGATCCCGTCGTCCGGCGAGCGGATTCCGGTCATCGGCCTCGGGACCTGGTCGACGTTCGACGTGGGCTCATCGGCCGCGGCGCGCGCGCCGCTCGAAGAGGTCCTCGCGCGGTTCGTCGAACGCGGCGGCCGCGTCGTGGATTCCTCGCCCATGTACGGGCGCTCGGAGGAGG
>JAMQPJ010000524.1 GCA_023717585.1 Thermoanaerobaculia bacterium | reverse complement strand
CCTCCTCGCCCGATCGGCGGCCGCTCTCCCGGGCCGGACCGTGATCGAGGTTTCCAATCCCCAGGCCGCGCTGATCGAGGTGCTTCGCCTCTTCCATCCCGCGCGAGCGCCGCGGCCCGGCATCCATTCGACGGCCGTGGTCGAGGCGGGCGCTTTCATCGACCCGTCGTGCGAAATCGGGCCCTACGCCGTCGTGGGAGATCTCTCGAGGGTCGAGGCGAACGCGATCGTCGGCGCGCACGCCGTGGTCGGAGCCCGGTGCCGGGTGGGCGCGGGCTCGTGGCTGCACCCCCACGTCGTCCTCTACGACGACGTCGCCCTGGGCGAGAGGGTGGAAGTTCACAGCGGCGCCGTCCTCGGCGCTGACGGATTCGGCTATGCGACGACGGACAAGGGCCTCGTCAAGATCCCGCAAGTCGGATGCGTCACGATAGGAGACGACGTCGAGATCGGCGCGAACACCTGCATCGACCGGGCCGCTCTCGAGTCGACGTCGGTTGGCGCCGGCACGAAGATCGACGACCTCGTCATGCTCGGCCACAACGTCACGCTCGGCCGCCACGACGTCCTGTGCGCGCAGGTGGGGATCGCGGGCTCGGCGGTCATCGGAGACGGCGTGATCCTGGGCGGGCAGGCGGGCGTCGCCGGCCACATCACGGTCGGCAACCGCGTCAAGGTGCAGGCGCAAAGCGGAATCGGAAGAGACGTGCCCGACGGAGAGGCCCTTCACGGATCGCCCGCGATCGGCTATCGCGCCTATCAGAAGTCTCACATCGAATTCGGCCGGCTGCCGGAGACGGCGCGCCTCGTGCGCCGCCTGGCCGAGAAGGCGGGCCTCCTCAAGGGAGCACGGGAATGACCGAACAGGGCGGGGCCCGCGACATTCTGGAGATCCTGCGGCTCCTGCCGCACCGTTATCCCTTCCTCCTCGTGGACCGCATCCTCGAGATTTCACCGGGGCCGGTCGCGGTGGGCTCGAGGGTCGTCGGCCTCAAGAACGTGAGCGTGAACGAGCCCTTCTTCCAGGGGCACTTCCCGGAAAACCCGGTCATGCCGGGCGTCCTGATCATCGAGTGCATGGCGCAGGCCGCCGGGTGCCTCTTCTTCTCGAAAGAGCCCGATCCTTCCAAAAAGCTCATGTTCCTGTCGGGCGTCGACAAGGCGCGCTTTCGGCGCCCGATCGTCCCCGGAGACCAGATCGTCATGACCGCCGAGATCGTGAACGTGAGGCTCGGCCTCGTGAAGATCAGGGCGGAAGCCCGCGTAGACGGCGCGCTCTGCGCGGAGGCCGAGATCATGTCGAGCCTCGTGAACCGTCCGGGAGCCGCCTGATGCCGATCCACGCGACCGCCGTCGTCGACGCGACGGCGTCCGTTCACCCCACGGCCGACATCGGGCCCTACGCGATCGTCGGCGCGAAGGTCACGATCGGCGCGCGCACGACCGTCGGAGCGCACGCCGTCATCGAGGGCCCGACGACGCTCGGCGAGGACAACCGGATCTGCCCCCAGGCCGCGCTCGGCGGGCCGCCGCAGGATCTCAAGTACAAGGGGGAGCCCACCACGCTCGTGATCGGAAACCGGAACATGTTCCGCGAGTTCTGCACGGTGCACCGCGGAACGGTCACGGGGCACGGCACGACGATCATCGGCGACGACAACCTGTTCATGGCCTACTCCCACGTGGCGCACGACTGTGTCGTCGGGAGCCGCACGGTCTTCGCGAACGGCGCGTCCCTGGCCGGCCACTGCGTGATCGGCGACGACGTCGTGCTCGGGGCCTACGCCGCGGTAAGGCAGTTTCTGCGGGTCGGGCCTTTCGCGTTCGTCGGGGCGTTCTCGGGCATGAACCACGACGTGCTCCCGTTCCTCTGGAGCTCCTCGGATCGCGCCGTCCGGGCATGGAAGGTGAACAGTGTCGGACTGGAGCGCAAGGGCTTTTCGAAAGAGCGCGTCGCCGCGCTGCAGAAAGCCTACCGCGTCCTCCACCGCCACCGGCACGACCGGGCCGCGATGATGGCCGCGCTCGAGCCGATCGCGGCCGCGTTCGACGACGTGAAGGCGCTCCGCGACTTCATCGCGTCCTCCGAGCAGGGCATCCACGGGGCGTAAGAGGGAAGAGAACCGGGAAGAGATTCCTGCTATCGGCGGCTGCACCAGCAGCCGCCGCATATGAGAAGAAAATCTATTCTTTCTTTCCGCCTCGCTCGATTACCCGACAGAGCCGCTTGATGCCCTCCTCGATGACGTCGGGAGCGGCGTAGGAGAAGTTCAGGCGCATCGTCCGCTCGCCCCCGCCGCAGGGGTAGAAAGCGGCGCCGGGCACGAAGGCGACCTTTGCGGCGATCGCCTCGTCGAGCAGTTTGAGAGTGTCGAAACCGTCGGGCAGCGTCGTCCAGAGGAAGAGCCCGCCGCCCGGCCGCGTCCAGCGCACGCCGAGCGGGGCGTGGCGGTCGAGCGCGCGGAGCATCGCGTCGCGGCGCTCGCCGTTCGCGCAGCCGTGCGTCTCGGCGTCGAGCTCCACAAGGGAGGGGAGGTGGTCGCCCTCGTAACGGAGCTGGCCGTAGGGGTCGTCCTCGACGACCGGGGTCCCGTAGTGAGCCGCGTGCCCGACGAGTCGCCGGCGGCGCTCCAGGCTCAGCGTGACGCCTGCGGGGTTCTGGAAGTTGGGGAGCGCGTAGACGAACTTCGGCCCGCCCCGCAGTTGCTTCTCGAGCGCGTCGACGTCCATCCCGTCGTCGTCGATCGGCACGGGGAGGTAGTCCGCCTGGTAGGCGTTGAAGGCCTGCAGGGCGCCGAGGTACGTCGGGGCCTCGGTCAGCACGCGGTCGCCGGGGTTGATGAGGAGCTTCCCGATGAGGTCCAGCGCCTGCTGCGAGCCGGACGTGACGAGGACGTTCTCGGGCCTGACCTCCACGCCGTAACGGCTCATGTGGCGGGCGAGGAGCTCGCGGAGAGGCCGGTAGCCCTCGGTCGTCGTGTACTGGAGAGCCGTCGTCCCTCGGTCCCTGAGAACGCGCTCGGTCGCGGCGCGCACCTCTTCGACGGGGAAGACGTCGGGCGCGGGCAGGCCGCCGGCGAAAGAGATGATGTCGGGCTGTTCCGTGAGCTTGAGGAGCTCTCGGATCATGGAGGCCGTGATGTGCTGCGTTCGCTGGGCGAAACGCTGTGTCCACAGGGTTTCGGGTGCGGAACCGGACGGGCGCGAGACGGTTCCGTCCGCGATCAGACGGCCGAGAAGATCCTCCCCGGCCATGGCGATCGACATTGGCAACACTCCCGAGGCAAGGGTCGCCCGGGGGCCGCCCGGCCCGCCATGATGCGGACTGATCAGAACGGGCTACTCCTCGACGACCTCCACCTTGCGGTTTTTCGCGCGCTCGGCGATGAGCTTGTCCTGGAGGAGGCGCGGGACCTCTTCGTAGTGGCCCATTTCCATGTGGAACGAGCCTCGCCCCTGCGTGATGGCCCGGAGGATCGAACCGTACGAGATCATCTCGGCGAGCGGCGCTTCGGCGCGGATGATGGAGTCTTCGCCCTCCTGATCCATGCCGGCGGGGCGTCCGCGGCGCGACGTGAGGTCGCCCATCAGGTCGCCCATGTACTCCTGGGGGGCCCTGATCGCGATCTTCATGATCGGCTCGAGGATGATCGGCCTCGCCCTCTCCATGGCGTCCTTGTACGCGAGCGAGCCGGCGATCTTGAAGGCCATTTCCGAAGAGTCGACGTCGTGGTACTGCCCGTCGTAGAGCTCGACCCGGAAGTCGACCATCGGGAAGCCGGCGAGATAGCCGCGCTTCCTCACGTCCTGGATGCCCTTCTCCACGGCGGGCACGTAGTTGCGCGGAATCGAGCCGCCGTAGAGGTCGTCGACAAACTCGAAATCCTCGCCGCGCGCGAGGGGCTTGATGCGGATCTTGCAGTCCGCGAACTGTCCGTGGCCGCCCGTCTGCTTCTTGTGGCGGCCGTGCCCTTCGGCCGAACGCGTGATCGTCTCCCGGTAGGGGACCTTGGGCGGGTGGAGGATGACCTCGACCCCGCTTTTTCTCTTCATGCGCGCGACGGCGATCTCGACGTGGAGCTGGCCGGCGCCCGCGAGGAGGAAGTCGTGGGTGTCCATGTCGCGCGAGAAGCGGAGGGACGGGTCCTCCTCGATCAGCTTGTGAAGCGCGACGGAGATCTTGTCCTCGTCGCCCTTGGCCCTCGGCTCGATCGCGAAGGCGATCGCGGGCTCCGGAATGGAAGGCGGCGCGAAGACGAAGGGCTTCTCTTTCAGGGAGAGGGAGTCCCCGGTGAGCGTCTCCTTGAGCTTCGCGACGCCTCCGATGTCGCCCGCGGGGATTTCGGGCACGTTCTGCATCGCCTTGCCGAGTGGCGAGAAGACCTGTCCGAAGCGCTCGGGCGCCTCGCGCGTCGGATTCGAGTACGTCCCGTCGGTTTTGAACGTGCCGGAGACGACGCGGAAGAGCGTCAGGCGGCCCGCGTACGGGTCCGAGATCGTCTTGAAGACGAACGCCGCCGGCGGGCCGGACGGGTCGGCGGCAAGGGCCTCGCTCGCCCCGGCCTTGTTGAGGGCGACCGTCTGGAAGGAGTCGGCGGTCGGGAGCAGGTCGACGATCTCGTCGAGGAGCTTCTCGACGCCCGTCTCGTGGTCTCCGCTCGCCGTGAACAGGACGGGCGTGATCTTTCGATCGCGAATCGCCTTCTTGAGCGCGGGTTTCATCTGCTCCTCGGAGAGGTTGCTCTGCGCAAAGAACGTCTCCATGAGCTTGTCGTCGCCTTCCGCCACCATCTCGACGAGCGCTTCGTGCAGCGTCGCTGCGTCTTTCTCGAATTCGTCCGGAATGGGAGCCGGGGACGTCTTCCCGGAGGCGTCCGTCAGATAGCCCTGCATCGCGACGAGGTCGATGACACCCCGGAACGACTTCTCGCGTCCGATGGGGGCCTCGAGGCAGATGCAGGTGCGGCCGAACTTCCGGGCGAGCTGCTCCATCACACGGCCGCCGTCCGCGTTCTCACGATCCATGCGGTTGACGACCACGAGACGCGGGAGGCCGAGCTCGTCGCACAGCTTCCAGGCCTTCTCGGTCTGGACCTGGACTCCGGCGACCGCGTCCACGACGAGGAGCGCGGCATCGGCCGCCTTCAGGCCGCAGATCATCTCCGACACGAAGATGCCGTAGCCGGGCGTGTCGATCAGATTGACCTTCTTCTTCTTCCACTCGAGCGACGCGACCGCGAGCGAGATCGAGATCTTCCGTTCGATCTCCTCCGGGTCGAAATCGGTCGGCGTGTTCCCTTCCTCCACGCGTCCGAAGCGCGGCGTCGCGCCGGCTTCGTGCAGGAGAGCGGAAACAAGCGTCGTCTTTCCGACGCCGTTGTGCCCGACGACGGCGACGTTGTGGATGGCGGAAGCGGGGTAGACCTTCATTCGGTGACCCTCCGGGTTTTCGTTTCGGGGTCGAAATTATAGGCGGTCGCCTTCCGCCAAGGCGGTTTCATTTTCACCGCCCGGAAACTTGCTCAGGAACAGGGCATGGCCCGCGCACGGCCCCCGCGGGCCGCACGATCTGCGGCTGCTAGAATTTCGGAATCCCGGGGTTGACCCTGGGTCACCTGCGCGAGGGCGCAGGCACGGAGGTCGTCTGCCAGCCGAACCGGGGTCGTCCAGCCTGCCCAGGAAGTTCGCGCGCTACGAGGTGGAGCGCGAGCTCGGCAAGGGAGCGATGGGCGTCGTGTTCCTCGGACGCGATCCCGTCATCGGCCGGCGCGTCGCCCTGAAGACGATCCGGGCCAACGGCGAAGACGATTCGGAGACCCGCGAGTTCACGGAACGCTTCCTCAGGGAGGCGCAGGCGGCGGGAACGCTGTCCCACCCGAACATCGTGACGATCCACGACGTCGGCGAGGAGGTCGAGACCGGGACGTCCTTCATCGCGATGGAGTACGTCGAGGGCAAGAACCTCAAGCAGCTCCTGAAGGACAAGGTCTCGTTCTCGCACGACCGGATCGCCGAGATCGTGACGAACGTCGGGGACGCCCTCGACTACGCGCACCGCCGCGGCATCGTGCATCGCGACGTCAAGCCGGCCAACATCATCCTCACGAACGACGGCACCGTGAAGATCACGGACTTCGGGATCGCGAAGATCAACAGCTCGAGCCTGACGGCGACCGGGCAGTTCCTCGGGACGCCGAACTACATGTCGCCCGAGCAGGTGACCGGCGAGGTCGTGGACGGGCGCAGCGATCTCTTCTCGCTCGGCGTCGTCCTGTACGAGCTCCTCACGAAGAAGAAGCCTTTCGCCGGCGACAACCTCACCTCGATCTCGTACAAGATCGTCCACGAGGAATACCCGTCTCCACAGACCTACGACGCCGCGATCCCGGCCGAGTTCAACCCGATCCTCGCGCGTGCGCTCGCGAAGGACCCCGCCGCCCGGTTCCAGAGCGGGAAAGACTTCGTCCAGGCGCTCTCCGAGTTCCGGGCGCGGAACGCCGAAATGGAGATGCTGAAGGACCTCGGCGAGATGGTCGCGCAGGCCGAGCGCCTCGGCCCGGTCTCCGCCGTGGAATCCCAGGAAAGCCGCCCGTCTCAGGCGTCGAAGGCGCCGATCCCTTCCGGCCCGCTCGCGCGACCCCCGACCTCGGGACCTCTCGGCGGCGGAAACACGTCGCTCGAGGATCTCGCGCGGCGCGGGCGGAGCGACCTCGATCCGTCGCTCGCGGCAATCCCGAATCCGTCTCACGGGGTCGGCGGCTCGGGCCCGGATTGGAGTCTGGACACGGACGCCCTGAAGTCGAACTCGGTGAAGGGGCGCGAGGAGGACGGGGCGCACGAGACCCCGCCTTCGTCGCCGGGAACTCTCGTCTCCGAGGTGCAGCGCGGCGTGAAGCCGGCGACGGACCGCGACAACGGACGCATCCGGCCGCCCGTGAGTCCGGATCCGTCGGCGGCCGCTTCCGTCGTGAAAGACGTCAAGGAGAGCGCGGGAGACGTGCTCTCCCAGCTCACGGAGCGAATCGAGACGATCCCGCGGCAGGCTGGTTCCGCGCCGAAGGAGCCGATCAGGGACTCGCCTCCCGCCGTTTCGGTCGTGTCCTCTC